>CAZPJF010000069.1:9529-12380 GCA_964586095.1 uncultured Gemmatimonas sp.
ACTGCTCGTAGTTGACGTTGCCCTCGGCCGTCAGCCAGGAGAGCGGCTTGTACGTGAGCTTGAACGTCCCGTTGAAGCGGTCGCGGTCGCGGCTGACCGGGCCGTTCGCCAGCCCGTAGAGCGGGTTCACCACGTTCCCCGAGAGCGGCGCGCGGAAGATGTTCGCGTTGAACGGCGACCCATCCGGGTTCGGCGCGAGGAGGTCCACGTCCGGCTCGAGGAACCGGAGGCCGAAGAAGATGCCGGACGCCTCGCCCTCGTCCGACTGCGACCGCCCGTAGAACGCGCCGGCCGAGAAGGTCAGCTCGTCGGTGAGGTTCTGGTCGAGGTTGATGCGGAAGTTCTGCCGCGTGTAGCCGTCGAGCAGCCCGAGCACGCCCGATTCGCGGCTGTTGTGGAAGGAGACGTTGAAGTTGGTGTTCCCGCGCCGCTGGCCGACCGACGCGTAGTTCGTCATGTAGTTGCCGGGCCGGAAGACCTGCCCGAGCTGGTCGAAGTAGACCGGATACGGGTTGTCCGCGATCAGGTCCGCCTTCTGCACGCGGTTGCCGAGCCCGTCGAGCCGGAAGCCGCCGTCAGGCAGCAGCTCGTACTCGTGCGCGCCGTTGAACGGCACCTTGTTGGGCAGCCAGCTCTGGCCGTACTCGTTGCGGAACGTGAAGACCGTCTGGCCCTCCGCCAGCTGCGCGCCGCGCTTGGTGAAGATCTGCACCACGCCGTTCGCCGCGTCCGACCCGTACAGCGAGCTCGCGGCGGCGCCCTTGATGACCTCCATCCGCTCGACGTCTTCCGTGTTGATGTCGGCCAGCGTCAGCCGGGAGATGGTCCCGTCGACGATGATGAGCGGATCCGCCGTCCCGGTCAGGCTCGTCCCCGCCCGGAGCCGGATCGCGGGCGCCGCACCGGGCTGCCCCGACACCGTCACCACGCTCGCGCCGGCCACGCGGCCCGCGAGCGCTCCCACCGGCGAGGACGACGGCGCTTCCTTGATCTGCGTCGCGTCCACGACGCCCACCGAGAACGCCGTCTTCTTCTGCGAGGTCGCGTCACCCACGCCGGTCACGACCACCTGCTCGAGGTTCAGCACGTCCTTGGCGAGCTCGAAGTCCTTCTCGATGCGCCCGGCCGCCAGCGTGACCGCAGCCTGCTTGGGCGTGTAGCCGATCGCGCGCGCGCGGAGGGTCACCCCGCGCCCCGCGTTCTGGCCGATGTTCACCGTGAACTGGTAGGAGCCGTCGACGGCGGTCGTCGCCCCCACGCCGAGCTCCACGATGCCGACGCTGGCGCCGCCGAGCGGCTGCCCCGCCGAGGTGACCTTCCCTGAGAACACGACGCTCTGCGCGGCCGCCGCCGAGGCGACGAGCGCCACGCCGACGAACGCCCGCAGCGCCTGCCGCGCGAGACGCGCCATTGCGGACCCCCGATGGATGTTGAGACGGATTGCGCGGCTCATGGTGTCACCGTCGCGGTGAGGGAGACGCCGGCACCAGCATCATAGACGTCGATGTAGATGTACCACGTTCCCGACTGCGGGTTGTTGATCGTGCAGTTCTCGGTGTTCCCGGCGTTCCAGGAACGGCAGGTGAACTCGCCGACAGCGGTGCCCGGCGGCGTCGAACGGCGAAGATAGATGTCGAAGTCCCCCGTCCCGCCGGACAGCAGCACCTGCAACTGCGTCGACCCCGCCGGCACGAAGATCCGGTACAGCAGGTCGGTGTCGCCGACGTCACCGTCGATCCCCGTCACCGCCACACCGCTCGTGAGGGGCGTCCCGAGCAGCGCGTTCACCGTCAGGCTCGCCGAGCGCTTGCGCGTCGGGTTGGAGGTCAGCGTCGCCGTGATCGCCGCGAAACCGTCAGTCAGCGGCGACACCAGGCCCGTCGGCGTCACGCTCGCCACGGCCGGGTTGCTGCTCTCCCACGTCACGGGAACGGGGTCGCCTCCGATCGTCGCCTCGTACTGGATCGGCGGGAAGCCCTCGTCGATCCCATAGAAGTTTGGCGTGACCACGAACTCGTTGCTGAGATCCGTGATCTCGTAGCTGCGGTCGGCGCACGAGGCCGAACCGAGCGACAACGCGATGACGGCGAGCCATGCGGCACGACGGTGGGTCATCTCGACTCCGAACTGAACGTTGTCCCGTGGTCGCGCGTACCGCGCCACGAGGTGGGGGTGACGGGGGGCTAAGCTACGGCGGCCCTGTGAACACCGCAACAGCCCGGTAACGATCAACGCGTGTGCGGAACGTCTGGCCGCACCACGAGATCCGTCATGCCAATGGGGAGCGGAACTGTCGACTCTCGACCCTCCGGCCACCGAACCCAGAGCGTCCGAGCGTCGTCCCGTCGCGCGAGCACGAGCGTCGCCCCGTCCGTCGACCAATAACCGCTTCCCGCCACCACGGGTCGCGCCGGTCCCCGCCAGCCGTCGCCCACGACGCGCACCACGGCGCCGACCGCCCGGGGGTTCCCGACGGGCCCGACGAGCCGTACCCGCAGTCCCGGGCGCGCCGTCACGTTGCGCCAGAGCGTGATCGGTCCCGCATTCTGCGCGACGGCCAGGTCCGCCCGCCCGTCCCGGTCGAAGTCGGCGACCGCCGAGCCCCGCTGATCCCCCCGGACCACCACACCGGATTCCCGCACGCCGAGGGGCCGGAAGCCGCCCGCCCCGTCGCCGAGCAGCAGCAGGCCCACGCCGGCGTCGAGCCGCATCGACGCGATCTCCGTGGGGAAGAGGTTCTGCGCGAGGAAGAGGTCGTCGCGGCCGTCCCCGTCGAAGTCGGCCACGTTCACGCCGTGCGCCGGCGCGCGCTGCGCCATTGCGGGCTGCGGACGCGCCTCGATTCGCGAAC
>CAZPJF010000070.1:0-12328 GCA_964586095.1 uncultured Gemmatimonas sp.
GACCTCGTCTGACGGCTCGGCTCCGGCAGACTCCGCTGCCGCGCTTGACAGCGCGGCGTCGCGACTGTTTGACAGCTGCAGCCGCGACAGCCTGACCTCCGTCGCTTCCGCGCCCGCGGCCACGGAGGGCGCCTGCAGTCCGAGCAGCGAGAGGATCAGGAGTCCGACACCAACCTTGGAAAGCGCGCCACCGAAGTCCCCCACTGTATTGGCGCTGCCCTTGCTGACGACGATCCGAGCGAGTCGCCCGCGCCAGTCAATCGGGGGATCCTCGTCCGGTAGCTCCCAAGAGAGCTGCATTCGCCGGCGCCAGTCCTCCGTGAGGTAGAGCTCCTCACATGCCCTCGCTCTCGCGATCGCCGCTTCGAGCTCCGGCCCTCTGACACCCCTCTCCACGAGGAGACTCGCATACTCCTTCGCCGCTGCCCACGCTGCCTCGATCTGCTTCATCTCGGGAGTAGGCTCGATGGCCTCCCAGCGTCCGGCGTCGAGCTCCGTCTTCAGGCGGCCCACTTCGCGCTCAACACTGGCCTCATACAGACTGCGCATCGATCTGCCGGCGCGTCTCCTCGAGAGAACCACGAATGTCACCACCAGCAGCCCGAACCCGGTCCATCCGACCCAACTCGCGACTCCACGAGTCTGCTCCTGGAGCCAGCCAGCGACCTGCAGGCCGACCTGAAGGTCGAGGAACGCGACACGACCATAGAATCCCAGGAACCCGATGACGACCGCGACCGCCACCGTCACGACGCAGGCGATGGCAGCGACGTTGCGAAGCGACTTGAGCGTCGCAACCCATGCCGCCTTCGCGATGACTGAAGACGTCCTGTCGGACCTCCAGCTCTCCACGACAGCCGGAAGCAGCCAGTAGTGGATGACCAGGAACGAGAGTCCAGCGAGGACTCCGAACGTCAAGATGCTCATACCGCCTCCGTGTCCGATCAACCCGTTCCGCCATCGGCACAACCGCTGGGCACCTTCCGCGAGCACCGCGATCGCGCCGAACACGATCATTCACTTCACCTTCTCTTCCGCACCTATGTCGGCCGATGATCCGGCACCCAGTGCGTGAGATGCGCCACGAAGCCCTCCTTCCTCACTGGCACCCGTTGCGCCGCGACGATCACCTTGTCGAAGTCGAACACCGCGGTCTCCACGGAATACCACGCACGCGGGCCAGGATACTGCGCGATCTAGTCGTACTGATCGCCCGACGCGATGTCCGTCACCACTCGCGACGCACGTGCCGGCAGGATCCGGCTCTTCGCTGTCGGCGCATCGGAGACCACGTTCCCGCCGTGCATCTCATCCTTCGGCAGGGTGAAGTCCTCGAGCGCGATGATCTCCCGCGCCCGCGAGTAGCTCGATTTCCGCCGCAGGTCGCACCGTCGCGCAACCGCCGCCGTCCCCACCGCGCGCCGGCGGAGCTTCGCGTCCAATCGATCGGCGCCGACATAGAGGTGGAGGTTCACCAGTTGCACCGCGAGGTCGCGTCCGAGTTGGAGCGAGGCGAGGTACGGGTTCCGGTCGAAGCCCTCGAGCTTGGGGGACGGTGTCGACTTGAGCGTCACCTTCCCCAACTGCGATGGCGGCAGCGCGATCTCCCCGATCTCCTCGAGTAGCGTCACCTTCCCGGCGTCACAGATGAACGCCATCCGCTCATCATTGTCGACGGAGAGGATGTAGCGCTGAGCCGGCTTCGCGAAGCTGAGCATGGTCCCTCCTTCTCAACCGCAAGCCGCGACACGTGGGAGCGTCATCGGCCGCCGCGTGCCGCTCGAGCAGGTCCGGTTTCGAAGAGAATCTGCGCATTGGACCGAATCGCGCCACCTGTCATCTGCTACAGGGGTCATCCGACCACCCTGCTGCTGAGGATATCGTGACATGCCTGTAACATGCACTGGCATACGAACAACAACGGCCAGCCGATCCCTCGCTGGCCGTTGCCCTCCGCCCTTCATCCTCCTCCCTTCATCCTATCCGCGATCCTGCGCCTCGTACCGAGCCGCCGACCGCCCTCGCCCTACCGAGCATCCCTCGGCGGGCAGGGATCATGCCCGTACGAGTTCGTCTCCGCGATCAGCCCATCCCGCCGGTGGATCGTGTGCTCCACCGCCAGCCGCCGCGCGATCTGCCGCCCGGCCGCCGTGGCCTCCCGCTTGAGCCGGTGCCGCGACACCACGCGGCCCTCCAGCTTGTTCCACCACCCCCGGCCGACTCTCGCCGGCACGGTGTGCACGCCTCCGCCTCGCTTCATCGGACGGTCCTCCGTGGGTTGGGGTGGTCCTACGCCGCCTTGAGCGTCGGCGGGTCGCCTGCCGCGGCCGAGGCCGGCGCGCCACCCGGCAGCGCCTGCACCCGCTTCGCGATGCGCCACGCGTCGAGGGTCGCGGGGTCCGCGCGGAAGCTCGCCCGCACGATCGCGTCGAGCCGCTCCACCGCGCGGCGGCCGCGCGTGAGCTGCACCCGCAGCGCCGCCCGCGCCGCCACGTGCGCACCCACCTGCGACACGCGTTCGGCGGTCACCCGCACGAGCGCCTCGCGGGCCGCGGCGAACTGCTCGAGGAAGTCCGCCGGCAGCCCGTTCGCCACGAACACGGCCTCGTGCTCCCGCGCGGCCGCGATCATGTGGTCGCAGAACTCCAGCAGCGCCGTGGGGCGGATGGGCAGCTTCGGCATCCGCAGCGCCGCCGGGAGCCCGACGTCCGACCCCGGCGCGATCTGCGCGCGCGCGATCGTCACGATCGGGCGGATGTACCCGTCGAGCAGCGCCGACACCTGGTCCTGCTGACGCCGCCGCTCCGCCCGGCTCAGCTCGCGCCCCCGCAGCTGCGCGGTGGCGAGCGCGCGCATCCGCTGCAGGACGTCGTCGAGCATGTCGCGCGCGCTCGCGTACGTCAGCGCGCCCGTCACGGGGTGCTCGTCCGTGAAGAGCCGCACCCGCGTGAACGCTTCCATCACCTGCCGCTGTCGCGTTTCCATCGTGACCTCCCTCCAAATGGATGTGTGTGGACGCATCGCTCCCGGGGAATCCCGCCGTGTGCGTCCGTCACGGCGGCCGGACTCCTCGTGCTCCATCGCGATCGACCCGTCGACCATCCCGACTGTCCCGCAGTCCACCTCGATCGACCCGCAGTCCACCTCGATCGACTCGCGGTCCATCGCATTCGCTCCGTTCTCACCTGCGCCCGCGCCGCGCTCCGCTGGCGATGCCCCTCGACACGCTGGGGCCGGCCCGCAGCCCGCCGGTCCAGGGGCGCCGGCAGATCGGGCACGCCGGTCGTCCCCCTGTCGCGGCTGCACTCACGCGACTCTCGGTTCTCCAGTCGCCGGATATCGCTCACGGCGCACACCGCTCCGCCCGCTGCGCACCGCATCGACCTCGTCGGCCACCGCAACCGACCGGTCGGCGATCGCATTCGCCTTGCTCCGCGCCGGTCCGGCCTCACAGCGCGCTGCTCGACGCCGGCAGTCCACACGACGTCGCCTGCCCTCCCCGCCTGCTCCCTCGCAGTCCGCGCACCCAGCCTGGGAACGCCTCGGTCGAGCGCCGGAGACCGCCCGAGCCCCCTTGGGGCATCCGCGTTCGCGCTCGCGGCCCGCGAGTTCCGACCGGGAGCACCCTCGTTCCGACCTGCAGCACCGCCGATGAGAACGGCGGCTTCTGCCTCGCGGCCGGCGGTACGTCACGCCAGATTCGCCGCGCCCCGCTGGAGCCCGACCAGTGGTGACTCACACTCGGTACGGTGCTCGCCCCTTCTACTCCAATGACGGTCGAGACCCCCAATTCCTATGAATGCCTCGATGGCCGATTCGAGGCTGTCGTTCTGGCATTCATAGGAATCGGCCCCTATCTCCGTTCTATCAGTAGAGCCCCAACGAACACATTTCACCCCTCTTCCGAATGCGATTCCTCCGCAGCCGGCTGAAACGGACTGAGGCCAAAGCGCTGGTCGGCGCACAGGCGCCGGTGCGTCCGCCGCTCGCGGCGGAGTTCGACCTGGCGCAGCTCTTCCGGGCCGCGTACGAGCGACTGCACCGGCACCTCGTCCTCCACGCGCAGCGCTTCCTCGACCGCGACTCGGCCCTCGACGCGGTCGCGGAGGCGGTGGCGAAGGTCTGGGCGAACTGGCCGCACCTGACGCCGGCCCAACGCTCGGACCGGTACTTCTTCCGCGCGCTCAGCACCTGCATCGTCGACCAGCACCGGGCGCTCAAGCGGCGCGTCTCGCTCGACGACGCCGACGCGGAGCTGGAGCAGTCCGCGCTCGCGTCGTTCGCGACGTCGGCGCGCGGCGACGCGGCCGCCGAGGTGCTCGACGAAGCGTTGGCCGCGATGCCGCGTCGCCGCCGCGAGGTGCTCCTCCTGATCCACGAGGAGAACTTCACGTACGGGGAAGCCGCCGAGTGCCTCGGCCTCAGCATCGGCACCATCAACACCCACATGCGCCTCGCCCTGGAGGACCTCCGCCGCGCCTTCGCGCGCGCCGGTTTCCAGCTCGACGCCCCGACGGCCATCCGCCTGCCGGCCCCCAAGGGAGGCACACCCAATGACTGACACGACCAAGCCCGACGCCGACGCGATGGATGACCTCGAGCTCGTCATCAGCTGGCTCAACGGCCAGCTCGATCCCGAGCGGGCCGAGGCGGTGCGGCGCCGTCTCGAGGAGGATGCCGCCTTCCGCGAGTTCGCGGCCCCCCTGCTGCTGGCGTGGAGCGTGCGGCCGCGCCACGAGCGCGAACCGCGACCCGAGGGCGAGCAGGAGCGCGAGTGGGAGCGGTTCGTCCGGCGGACCGGATTCCCGCATCGCGGACCCGACGGGAGCCCGCGGCGGCGGCGGTGGGTGATGCCGCTCGTCTGGGTCGTCCTCCTCACGCTCGGCACGCTCCTCTTCACCTATCGCCACGAGCTCGACCTGGCGCTGGCGGACACGGAGCCGCGCGAGCGCTTCGACGACTTCGACCGGGTGCCCAGCGACACGGGCTGGATCCCGCTCGGCGACAGCATCTTCGTGCAGCTGACGCCGGGCGCCTCGCTGCGCGTGCGCCGGCAGTGGGACACGACGTTCGACAAGTCGCGCGCCGTGCTGCTCGACGGTACCGCGCGCTTCGTGGTCCATCCGCTCGATGCGGCGTCGCCGACTCCGCGCCCAACGGCGCTGCGCGTGCATACGCGTGCCGGTCGGATCGAGGCCGGGGAGGCGGACTTCACCGTCACGGCTCGCGCGGACACCACGCAGGTCGCCCTGCTCCCCACTCGACGCGCCCTGCTCCTCGGCTCACTGCAGCACTCGGTCACCGCGACGGTGCCGTTCGACACGACGTGGGCCTACCGGCGGACCTTCGCGGGAACGAGCCACTCGATCCCCGTGCTCGCCCCGTACGGTGCCACGATCGTCCGCGGTGTCGTCCCGAGCATCGACCCCCGCAACCGCCTGCCCCGGAGGACGCCATGAACCCGCTTCTCACCCGCTTCGCCTCTCACACCCATCTCGTCCCCCTCAGCCCCGCCCTCCTGGTCGCCGCCGCCAACGCCTTCGTCGGCGTGAGCGAACAGGGCGGCGACAACCGCGGCCAGATGGTGGAGCACTTCCTGCGCAGCGTGCACCTCCCGCCCGGCCAGCCCTGGTGCGCCGCATTCGTGCACCACGTGGGTCACGCCGCCTTCTACGACCACGCCAGCCGCCGCTCGAGCTGGCCGCTCCCCGCCACCGGCAGCTGCGAGGCGCTCGCCCGCGCGGCGCGCGAGGGTGGCGCGCTCCGCGAGGAGCCGCAGGTGGGCGACATCTTCCTCCTGTTCAGTCGCCTCCGGCGCCGCTTCTTCCACACGGGGATCGTCGTCGGCGTGCAGGACGAGGAACGCGCGCCCGAGCGCGACGTGCACACCTGCGTGACGGTCGAGGGGAACACCAACGACGACGGCTCGGCGAACGGGCACAGCACGCTGCGGAAGGTGCGCACCTTCCGCGAGGCGGACGGGCATCGGTTCATCCGGTGGGCGGAGATGGCGCGGGCGGTCAGGGCGGCGTGAGGCGCGCGCGGGCGGTCAGCGCTCCGTGAGGCGCGCGCACGCGGCGGGAGCCCCCATCAGACCATGAATCCGAGCTCGGCCGCGACCGCGCGCTGCGCGACGTCGAGGCTCAGGAACGTCACCGACCGATCCGGGGAATAGTTGAGCGCCACCGCCACATGCCAGCAATCGGCGCCGCGAAGATACCCCGCCGCGAGCACCTCCTCGATCTCGCGCGCGAGGGGGTCCGGGGCGCCGAGCAGCTCGGCGCCGGAGAGCGGCGACGACGGAAGGGTGAGCGCCTCGCGCCGAAGCGCGCTCGCGAGCTCCGCCTCCGTGAGGACGGATGTCACGACGCGTTCGAACGCCATCAATCGTCGACGCAACCGCGCGGCGTTCGGCTCGCGAAAGGCCAGCGCCACGAACACCGACGAGTCGACGTAGGCGACGCTCACTCGCGCGCCTCGAGGAACCGCGCGAGCGCGCCGGGCCGCCGCACGCCGAGCGGGAATGGTCGCTCGCCCGGCGGAGCGGCGACGCGATGCACGAGCCCGGCACGCGCGAGCTCCGCGTGCCGCTCCTCGGTGGACTTCACGCCGCCCTGGTCGTCCAGGCGACGCAGTTCCGCGACGGGCCGGCCATGCACGGTGATGGTCACGGGCGAGCCCCCCTCGCGGACCTGTCGCACGAGTTCCGAGAGCCTGGACTTCGCCTCGTAGAGCGAGTACTTGCGGGGCACGCGCGCAAGGTAGGCGATTCTGACCAATCTGGTCAAGTAAGACCGCTGCCCGATGGCGCGGATCTCCGCGCCCCGGACCCTCCCTGTGAGCCAGGTCACGCTCGCCTCCCGCTCCCGCACGTAGATTCGGGCGCAATCACCCCCCCATGGAGGGGCCCGTGCCCGTGCGCACCGTCGATGCGATGCCTTCCGCCGTGAGGCGCGCCGCGCGCGTCCTCGCCCTCGCCCTCTCCACCACCCTGTGGCTGAGTTGCGCCGGCGGAGGCGACGTGACGGGACCGCCGGAGCCCCTCCCGGTCGCGTCCATCCAGGTCACCCCGGGCGCCGACACGCTCATCGCGGTCGGCCGTACGCGCACCTTCACGGCCATCGCCCGCGCCGCGGACGGCACCGCGATCGCCGGCACGACGATCCGCTGGCGCTCGAGCGACACCCTCGTCGCCCGAGTCGACAGCACCACCGGCGTCGTCACCGCCCTCCGGGACGGGCTCGCCACCATCAGCGCCCACGCCGGCACCGTCTCCGGCAGCGGCACGGTCGCCGTCATCCAGTTCGTCGCGACGGTCGCGGTCTCGCCCAGCACCGCGAACCTGACCGTCATCGGCGGCACGCAGCTCTTCACGGCGCAGGCGCGCGACTCGGCCAATGCCGCGGTCCCGGGCGTCCGCTTCCTCTGGACCTCCTCCAACACCGCCGTCGCCACCATCGATTCGACCGGCACCGCGACCGTCGTAGGGCCGGGCGAGACGATCATCAGCGCGAGCGGCCGAGGGGTCCCGGCTTTCGCCCGCGTGTCGGTGACGCAGCTGGCGGCGCACCTCGCCTTCACCATCGAACCCGCCACGGTCCGCGCGGGCGACGCGTTCGCCACCGCCATGCAGGTCGAGGTGCGCGACGCCAACGGCGCGCTGGTCCGCGATGCGCGCGTGCCGATCACGCTCGGACTGGCGGTGGACCCGGTCGGCGACGCCACGCTGGCGGGCACCGCGACGGTGCAGACGGTGGGCGGCGTGGCCACGTTCGCCGGCAACTGGATCGACCGGGCGTCTCCCGGTTTCCGGCTGCGCGTCGCGGCGCCGGGGCTGGTCCCCGACACGAGCGTCGCATTCGAGGTGCGCCCGGGCGCGCCGGCGACGCTCTCGGCGCCCGAGCTCGGGACGGCCGAGGTCGGCGCGAGCCGGTCACTCGAGATGTCGGTCGCCGACCGGTTCGGGAACTTGATCGACACGACATACACCTTCTACCTCACACCGTCGACGGCGGTCGGCGGCATCGGCGGCGGCGTGCGCCACGGCCTCACGACGCGCCTCGCGCCAGGGCTGTTCCAGATCGAGGACGTGGCGTTCACTCGTGCCGGCACCATGCAACTGGCCGCCGAAGCCTACATCGACGGCGACCGGGTGCCCGTCACATCTTCGTCGCGTGTGACCGCGACCGCGACCTTCGAAGAGATGGCGATCGGCGATTACACCGCCTGCGGCCTCTCGGCGGTCGGTGCGCTCTGCTGGGGTGACAACGCGTCCCGCCAGTTCGGGTTCGGATTCCCGACGGCCGGCGACTCGGTCCCCACCCTTATCGGCGCCGCGTACGGGACCGAGCCGCTCGCGAGCATCCAGCCGGCGCGCAACGGGACCTGTGCGCTCGGGGTCTCTGGCCGCGCTTACTGCTGGGGGAGCGTCTCCCGCTGGCCCGCGGGGCCGATCGACGGCACTGGCCCCGGCGGCCAGGTGTTCACGGCGCTCACCGTGGGCGGCGATCACGCCTGCGGACTCACCGCCGACGGCGCTGCCTGGTGCTGGGGCGATGGCGGCCAGGGCGAGCTCGGCGACGGGTCGCTCACCGCGCGCACCCTCACGCCCGTGCGGGTGCGCGGCTCCGGCACCGGCGACACCGTCTTCACGCGGCTCGCCGCGGGCGACCTGCACACCTGTGGGATCACCGCGGCCGGCCGGGCGTTCTGCTGGGGCTACAACGGGTACGGCATGGTGGGAGACTCCACCCTGACGCGCCGCACGGTCCCCACGCTCGTCGCCGGGAGCGGCGCGGGTGCGCGGGTCTTCACCAGCATCGTCGCGAGCACGTTCCGCAGCTGCGGCACCACGACCGCGGGCCCCGTCCTCTGCTGGGGCGAGGACCAGCGCCTCGCGGCGGCCGGGAACAACCTGGTGCCGGCGGCGGCGTTCGACGGCACCGGCTGGAGCTCGGTCTCCGCCGGGACCTATCACACCTGCGCGATCCAGTCCGGTGCGGTCCACTGCCTCGGCACCAACGAGTACGGGTCGGTCGGGCCGAACGCGGCGTTCTTCCAGACCTTCGCGCTCGCGGTGCCGCTGAACGGCCGCACCGCCACCCGGGTCTGGGCGGGCGGCACCTCCTCCTGCGCGCAGACGGCCGACGGCGTGTACTGCTGGGGCCGGAACCGCGCCGGGATGCTCGGCATCGGCTCGACGGCGGTCGAGATCGTGCGGGATCCGGCGCGCATGATCCATTGAGGCGCCCGCGCGCGCTCCTCCTCTTGCTCATCGCCGCGTCCACCGCACTCGCGGCTGACGCGCGGGCCGTTCCGGCTCGAGGCGCGCCGGATCGGCCATGAGCCCCTCGCCGGGCGGGAGGTCATCGGCGAGTTGAGCGCCTTCCTCGACCTCGGCGTCCTCCAGATGGTGCCGACGGCGGCACAGCTCGGCGGGGTGGTCGTGACCGCGGCCGGCGACACGGACTTCACGCTGCGGAGCACGGACTACCTGGAGACGCAGGCGGTGCGGATGGGGTACAGCTGGAAGTTCCAGGCGAGGCCCGAGCCGCTGTCGCGGTCGCAGCCCCTTGACTCGGCCCTCCCGAACCCCGTAGGCTCGGCGCAGACCGACACGGCTCGGCACGACCGCGTTCCATGTGCACCGATCGCATCGACTCGATACCGCATCCCGCAACGGAGCCCGTACCATGACTCACGACATGGGCACCTTCCGCACCGACATCGAGATGGAGAACCCGGCACGCCCCGGCGAACGTCGGCGGGTCGAGTCCCTCCTCGTCGATACGGGCTCCGAACTCACCTGGGTCCCGGCGCCGGTTCTCGAATCCCTGGGTATCGTGCGGGCCAAGCGACTGCACTTCCGTCAGGCGACCGGGCAGGTCGTCGAGCGCTGGGTGGGCGGGGCGCGCATCTTCGCCGCCGGAACGCTCTCGCTCGACGACATCGTGTTCGCCGAGCCCGGCGACCTGGCGCTCCTCGGCGCGCGCACGCTCGAAGGCCTCAACGTGATCGTCGATCCGGTCAGCCGGCGCCTGGTCGACGCCGGCGCGATGCCGGCCGCAGCCGTCGGCTGAGCGGCAGGCGAACCGCGCGTCCGGTAAGCCGGCCGCGGGGACCGCCGTCCCGTCTTGCGCGTCGGACGGACGGGTGCCCGAATTGTGCGGTGAGACCCCGAGGGACCCCACGGGACCCCGAACCGGATCACGCCTCGACGATGCGCCGCTCCCACACCATCGCCGGACTCTACCTCGTCATCGTGGCGGTGCTGATCGCGCGTTTCGCCATGCGCGACTTCGAGAGCCGCGCGTGGCTCTGGTCGGTCGTGCTCACGTTGCCGTGGTTCATCGTCAGCGATTCCATCGTGACCTTGATCCGCGGAGGGGACACCCTCTGGTCGCCGACAGTCGAACAGGCGTGCTATCTCGTCGGCGCCGCGGCGCTCATGCAGGCCGCTTTCCTCGTCTGGCTCGTGCAGGCCGTCGAGGAGCGGTACGCCGCCTGGGCGAGGACCGATCCCGGACGGGCGGCGCGCTGGGGCCGGTTCCGCACGCGGGTGCTCAAGCCCGTGGGAGTCGCCGCGATCGTGCTCGCCCCGCTCACTGCCGGGGTCCTCACGCTGCGCTCCGTGCTGCCGGAGCGCGCGGCAGCGCGGGCCGTCGAGGCGCGACTCGAGGCCCGCGGCCTCGCCGTCGGGACGCTGCGCGCGCTCAACGCCGCGATGCGCGTCTGGGTGCGCTCCGCGCCCGCGGAGCGGCCATTCCCCACCATCGACGACCTGCTGTCGGTGAGCCGCGCCGCACTGCGGGAGGACGTCGACTCCCTTGCGCGGCTGGGCTACACGGCGCGCGTTGCGCGACGACCTGGACGGACTGCTGCCGACACCGGGTACCGTATCCATCTCGACGCGGCGGGGGACCGGCGGAGTCCCTGGTTCGCGATCGGCGCGGACGGGCTCGTGCGGGAGCACCGCGGGGCGGCTCCCGCGGCGTTCGGGCGCGTGGTGCGGTAGGCTCCAGGCGCGTTCCAAGGCGCGGACAGCAGGCAGCGTCCTCGGTCGACCGATCGCACTGGAGCAGGAGTGGACCCCCGCCCCGCGCGGGAACTCTGCCGTGCCTCGGCGATACCGTTCACGCCGGCGCTCGCGGTGACCGCGATGCGCCGGACGCTGCCGCCGACTCCCGCACGCCCTCACCTGATGGTCCTCCGCAACGAACTCGCGACCGCGAGCCGTGTCGACGCCGTGCGCGGCGCGATCCGCGCGCGGCGCCATCCTGCCCCTGGCTTCCAGGCCCTCACCTCGCTCGCGCGGACGCAGCTGGGTGTGATGGCCGCGGTCGTCACGCTCCTCGACGATGCGCGCCAGCATTTCCTCGCCGGTGACGGACTGCCGGTGCAGCTGCTCGAGGACGGGATGCCCGCGCCCAGCACGCTCTGCCACCAGGTGCTCGTGAGCGGCGAACCGTTGCTGATCGAGGACATCACGCGCGACCGGCAGCCGGCCCACCCCCGGGCGCGCGCCGGGCTGATGGTCCGCGCGTACGCCGGCTTCCCGCTCCGGACCACCGACGGGTTCATCCTCGGCGTCTTCTGTGTGGTGCATGACGCCCCGCGCCCCTGGTCGGCGGCCGATCGTGCGTTCCTCTCGCGACTCGCCGAGGCGACGGCGGCGGAGCTCGAGGTGCGCTCGGAGCTCGCGTTCCGCGAGGACCAGGCGCGCACCCTCGACCAATCGCTCACGCACGAGGGGATGCCCGCGACCGCACCGGAGCTGCTGGCGGGCATCACCGACGCGTTCGTCGCACTCGACCGGGAGTGGCGCTTCACCTGGGTGAATCCGGCGGCGCAGGAGCTCTTCGGCGGCCGCACGTCGCTCATCGGCCGCCGGGCGTGGGCCGAGCTGCCGAGCGCCTGCTCGACGACGCTGCTGCCGGCGCTCGAGCGCGCGGTGGAGACGGGACGGCCGTACCTGCCGGACGCGCCGCTCGCGATCGACGGCCGCTGGTTCGCGGTGCGCGCGTTCCCCGCCCGGCATGGGCTCTCCGTCTTCCTCCGTGACGAGTCCGCGCGCGTCGCGCAGGAGGAACTGCTCCGGCAGCGGGACGAGCGGCTCCGCCAGGCGCAGAAGATGGAAGCGATCGGCCAGCTCACCGGCGGCGTCGCGCACGACTTCAACAACATCCTCACCGTCATCCAGGCGAACGCCGATGTGCTCATCGACGCGAGCCAGGCGGACGGCGCCCCCAGCGCCGAGCTCGTCGAGATCCAGCGTGCGACGGAGCGCGCGGCACGGCTCACCGGCCAACTCCTCGCTTTCAGCCGCAAG
>CAZPJF010000071.1:0-12289 GCA_964586095.1 uncultured Gemmatimonas sp.
GTAGGTGCCGCCGGCGCAGTCGACCCACTCCCGCACCTCATCGGACGGATAGAACAGGTCCCCCGGGATGCCGACGCCGGTGAGCGCGGTCCCCGACTGCCGCAGGCGCTCACCGACGCCGCCGCGCCCGCGCCCGACGTCGTGCGCGTCCATGGCATCGAGCAGCGCGAGGTAGCTCGCGCGGTCGAAGCGCGCGTCGAGCCGGGCGCCGTGCGCCCAGAGCCACTGCTGCACGCTGAAGGTCCCGCCGGCGCCGCGCAGCCGCCCGAAGCGTTCGCGCAGCCCCTCCGGCGTGCGGTAGGTGAGCATCGCCACCTGCCGCGCGAGCGCGAGCCCCTCGGCGCCGCCGAGCCGCACCGCCTCGCGCTGCACGTGCACCCAGCCGATCGACGCGGCCGACTGCACCGCCGGCGCGGCGAACACGACCGCCGCCTCGGCGCGCCCGGGGAAGCTGGCGGCGAACTCGAGCGTGACCATGCCCCCCAGCGACCCGCCGGTCACGAGGGCCACCCGCGGGATGCGCAGCTGCTCGAGGAGCACCGCGACCGCTCGCGCCTGGTCGCGCGTCGTCACCGCGGGGAACCGGTCACCGCCCGTCGTGGGTCCGCTGCTGCCGTAGCAGGAGCCGAGGAGGTTGGGTGAGAGCACCGCGAACCGGTCGGTGTCGAGCGCCAGGCCGGGCCCGATGAGGCCCGTCCACCAGTCGCCCGCGGCATCGGCGGAGCCCGTGAGCGCGTGCAGGACCACGATCGCGTTGTCCCGCGCCGCGTTGAGCGTGCCGTCGAGGTGATACGCGACGGTCGCGTGCGGCAGGAGTTCGCCGCATTCGAGCGGGAACGGCGGGAGCTGGGCGAAGCGGAGCGGGCGGTCGGGGCTGGGCGTCGACATCGGCAAGGTCCTCGGCGGAAAACGAAACGGCCCTCTCGAGGGGAGAGGGCCGCGGGTCAACGGAGCCGGGCGCTGCCGGAGACGAAAACGCCCACGGCGAAGCGCCGCGGGTGTTCGCGTTTTAGCTCATTCTTTAGCGTGGCGGCAATCGCGGCAAATGACCACGGGCTTCGGTTGTCTGGAATACAGTATCGGCGGGGTGGCGGGGAAGTCAAGCGCGGACGAGCGGCAGGGTGACGACATCCGCACCGGCGCCGAACGACACGGCACCCCCTTCCGCCTCGACGAGTCGCAAGGCCAGGACCCGCGCGAGCGAGGGACTCGGCTCCGACGCGCCGTGTCTGATGCGGAGCCTGAGGTGCGCAGCCGAGGGATGCCCCGGCGCCGGCGGGGCCGCATCCGACGTCACGGCGATCGCCGCCCCGGGCACCGCACGACCGGCGGCATCGACGAGCAACAGGGTCAGCGCCTCCTCGAGGTGGGCTCGATCACCGACGGCGCGCGGCAGGGCGGGCGAGAGGTCGACTTCGAAGCGGATGTTCCGGGTCGCCGCCTGCGCGCTCGCGATCGCGAGCGCGCCCCGGCACAGGTCGATGGGGCGGGTCGACTCGTCGCGCGGCGTGCGCGGCCGCCCCTCGAGCGCGCGGATGCGGGCCGCGCGCCGCAGCAGCCGATCCGCCGCGTCGGCCCCGAGCCGGGCCGCCTCGATCATCTCGACCTGGTTCTCGTTGAGGTCGCCGAAGCGCGACTCGAGCAGGATGTGGAGCGGGAGCCCCACTTCGCGCATCGCGTCGGCGAGGGGCCCCAGCAGGGCATCGAGGAGCAGGGACTCGGAGCGCGCCGACCAGTCCGTCATGCGGGCCTCCCGCCGCGCTCCGCGGCGCCGTCGTCCAACGAGACCACGAGCACGTCCAGCCCGCGCCGGCCGCGGATCAGGTGCTCGATCACGGAGCCGAAGAGCAGCTGGTGCCACCGCCCGCGCCGCGATTGGCCGACGATCACGAGGGTGACGCCACGCTCCTCGGCGAACCGCGCGATCGCGCCCGCCACGTCGGGGCTCTCGAGCTTGACGAACTCCGCTCCCATCGACTGCGCGAGCTGGATGTTCTCCACCAGCCGCCGCTGGACCGCGGCGTCGATCCGGTCCGCCCGTTCGTCGGGCGTCTGCACGTGCAGGCAGAACCAGTCGCTGTTGAGCTGCCCGGCGATCCGGCTCGCCTTGCGCAGGAGGAGCCGCGTCATCGGCGGGTCGCTCGACATCGCCACGGCGATGCGGTCCACGGTGCGGGGCACCGCCGCCGCGCCGGACTCCCGGCGCAGCAGGCCCTGCCGCGCCCGGTCGACCGAGCTCGCGACCTCGCGCAGCGCGAGCTCGCGCAGCGTCGCGAGGTTCTCCTCGGTGAAGAAGTTCGTCAGCGCGCTCGGCACCTTCTCCGGGGCATAGATGCGCCCCTCGCGCAGCCGCTGCCGCAGGTCCTCCGCCGCGAGGTCGATGTTCACGACTTCCTCGGCCTGCGTGACCACCCAGTCGGGCACGGTCTCGCGCACCGTGACGCCGAGCGTGCGCTCGAGCACGTCGTTGAGCGACTCGAAGTGCTGCACGTTCATGGCGGAGAGGACACTGATCCCCTTCTCGAGCAGGACGAGGACGTCCTCCCACCGCTTCCGGTGGCGGAGCCCGGGCACGTTCGTGTGCGCGAGCTCGTCGACGAGGGCGACCTCGGGTGCGCGGCGGAGCAGGCCGTCGAGGTCCATCTCCTCGAGCTCCACGCCGCGGTACGGGATCCGCAGCCGCGGCAGGACCTCGAGGTCGCGGACCTGTGCCGCGGTCTCGGCGCGGCCGTGGGTCTCGATGTACCCCACCACCACGTCCACGCCGCGACGCCGGAGCTCGTGCGCCTCCTGCAGCATGCGGTAGGTCTTCCCGACGCCCGCCGCCGAGCCGATGTAGAGCTTGAGGACGCCGCGGGCGCGGACGGGTGGGTTCATCGGCGGAGCGTGGCGGCGGTCACGAGGACGAGGTTCGACGTCGCGAGGCCGGCGGACGCGTCGCGGTCCGTGAAGAGCGCGGCGTCGGCGCCGAGCGCCCGCAGCTCGGTGCGCCAGGTGAAGCGCCCGTCGGGCGAGACGTCGAGCCCGAGCGAACCGCCGGTCGCCTTGAAGCCATCGGGTCCGCCGGTCACGATGAGCACCTGCTCCGGGTCGCGGTAGAACTCGCCGCGCACGACCATCGCCACGTGGTCGGTGAGCGCCCAGCGCGCCGCGAGGACCCCGCCCACCCATCGGTCCGCCCCGGAGTCGACGGCGCGGTCCTGCCGCCCGGCGTCCAGCTCGGCCTCGAGCCGGAGCCGCGGCGACACGCGACCCAGCAGCGAGACCCCGGTGAAGAGTCGCAACCGCCCGCCGACCTCGCCCCCGGCGTACGCGTAGTGGCTGAGCGTGAGGCCCTCGGCCACGGTGAGGTCCAGGCGCGTGCCGACCGCCTTGTCGGTGTTCGTCTCGGAGATGTTCTGCCAGCCGTTGACCAGGTCGAGCCGCGCCGTGAGCCGCGGCGTCGCCTGCAGGACGGCACGCACGCCTGTGGAGTAGTAGGGCGAGTAGTCGGCCACGAGCGACCGCGTGTAGGTCAGGTTGTCCGACGAGATCCACCCCTCCGCGCCCATGCTCGAGAAGAAGATGCCGGCGTCGACCCAGAGGCGATCGGTGAGGCGATAGCCGGCGTACGCTTCCTGCAGGTGCCGCGCGAGCGTGGGGCCGCTGATCGCGCCGGTGGTCGGTTCGGCGGCGTAGTTGGACTGCACGCTGGTGCCGGCCTGCAGCGCGAGCCGGCCCCGCAGGCGCGGGCCCGTGAAGAGGGCCTCGACGTGCGCGAGGTTCACGTTGAACTCGTTGGCGCGCGCGGCCTGCGTCGTGTAGGCGCGGTCGAAGGTCGGTGGCCGGCCGGCATCGTAGGCGTAGTACGCGTCCACGAACGCACCGAAGGTCACCTTGAGCGTGGTATCGGACGCCTGCGCGCCCAGCGGCGCCGCGGCGACGGCGGCGAGGACGGCCGACCGCGCGATGGGAGTGATCACGGGTTCATCCTGGGCGTGGAGTCGGTGGCCGCCGCGGCCGGGCGTGGCGCGAGGCGGTCGAGCGCGATGTTCAGGAGGAGGACGTTCACGCGAGGCTCACCGAGGAGGCCGAACTGCCGCCCCTCGACGTGGCGCTCGACGAGCGCGGCGACGGACGCCGGGTCGGCACCGCGCGCGCGGGCCACGCGTCCGACCTGCAGCCGCGCGTTGGCAGGGGAGATGTGCGGGTCGAGACCCGACGCCGAGGCCGTCACCGCGTCGGTGGGGATCGCCCCGCGCACGGCGCCGTCGGCGAGCAGCGAGTCGGCGCGGGCCCGCACGGCCGCCGCGAGCGTCGCGTCGGTGGGTCCCTTGTTCGTGCCGCTCGAGGCCGCCGCGTCGTACCCGACGCCGGCCGCCGACGGACGGCCGTGGAAGTACCACGGCTGCGTGAAGGGCTGGCCGATGAGGGCGCTCCCCACCACGCGGCCGTCGACCTCGACGAGCGAGCCGTTGGCCTGGCCGGGGAAGGCGAGGTGCGCGAGCGCGGTCACGATGCCGGGATAGAGGATCCCGGTGATCGCCGCGAGGAGCACCGTGAGCACGCCGGCGGCGCGGAGTTGGCGGGAGAAGGTCATGGCGCGGGCCTCACGCGAGATGCAGGAGCACGAGCAGGCGGTCGATCAGGGCGATGCCGATGAACGGGACGACGAGCCCGCCGAGCCCGTACAGGAGGAGGTTGCGGCGCAGGATCGACGCCGCGCCGGTGGGACGGTACTTCACGCCCCGGAGCGCCAGCGGGATGAGCCCGATGATGACGAGCGCGTTGAAGATCACGCTCGCGAGGATGGCGGACCGCGGCGAATGCAGTCCCATGATGTTGAGCGCGCCCAGCGCAGGATAGGTCGCGAGGAAGATCGCCGGGATGATCGCGAAGTACTTGGCGACGTCGTTGGCGATCGAGAAGGTGGTGAGGGCCCCGCGCGTCATCAGGAGCTGCTTCCCGATCTCGACGATCTCGATGAGCTTGGTCGGGTCCGAGTCGAGGTCGACCATGTTCCCCGCCTCCTTGGCCGCCTGCGTGCCGGAGTTCATCGCGACCCCCACATCGGCTTGGGCGAGCGCCGGCGCGTCGTTGGTGCCGTCGCCGGTCATCGCGACGAGCCGGCCGCCGGCCTGCTCGCGCCGGATGAGTGCCATCTTGTCCTCCGGTCGCGCCTCGGCCAGGAAGTCGTCGACACCGGACTCCCGGGCGATCGCGGCGGCGGTGAGCGGGTTGTCCCCCGTGATCATCACCGTGCGGATGCCCATCGCGCGCAACCGGTCGAAGCGCTCGCGGATGCCGCCCTTCACCACATCCTTCAGGTGGATGACACCGAGGACCTGCGCCGGCCCGCTCCTGCGCTCGGCCACCACCAGCGGCGTTCCGCCGCCGCGGGCGATCGTCTCGATCGCGTCGTGCAGCGCCGCCGGCACCTCGCCGCCGGCCTCCCGCACCCAGCGGGCGATGGCGTCGCCGGCCCCCTTCCGGACCTCGCCGTCCGGCGTCGCGACGCCGCTCATCCGTGTCTGGGCGGCGAACGGCACGAACGTGAGGTCGCTGTGTCCCGCGGGGTCGGCGAGCGTCCGGCCGCGGAGGCCGAACCGCTCCTTGGCGAGCACCACGATGCTCCGCCCCTCCGGCGTCTCGTTCGCCAGCGAGGCCAGTTGGGCGCGGTCGGCCAGGAGCTCGGCGCTCACCCCGGGCATCGGCACGAACTCGGCCGCCTGCCGGTTGCCGAGCGTGATGGTGCCGGTCTTGTCGAGCAGCAGCGTGCTCACGTCGCCCGCGGCCTCGACCGCGCGGCCGCTGATCGCGATCACGTTGTGCTGGATGAGGCGGTCCATGCCGGCGATGCCGATGGCCGAGAGGAGGCCGCCGATGGTCGTCGGGATGAGGCACACGAGCAGCGCGACCAGCACCGGCACCGGCACCGCGCCGCCCGAGTACCGCGCGAACGACGGCAGCGTGACGACGGCGAGCAGGAACACGACGGTGAGGCCGGAGAGGAGGATCGTGAGCGCGATCTCGTTCGGCGTCTTGCGGCGCGCCGCGCCCTCGACGAGCGCGATCATGCGGTCCATGAAGGTCTCGCCGGGGTTCGCGCTCACCCGGACGACCAGGTGGTCGGAGAGGACCTTGGTGCCGCCGGTCACGGCCGAGCGGTCACCGCCCGACTCGCGGATGACCGGCGCGGACTCGCCGGTGATGGCCGACTCGTCGACCGAGGCGACGCCTTCGACGACCTCGCCGTCGCTGGCGATCACGTCTCCCGGCACGGCGAGGATGAGGTCGCCCTTCCGGAGCGAGAGTGCGTCGACGATCTGGTAGTTGAGGATGTCGACCGGGCCGCCAAGGTCGGAGGCTGCGAGCCGCCGCGCATGGGTGAGCGCGCGGCCCTGCCGCAGGCTGTCCGCCTGCGCCTTGCCGCGGCCCTCGGCGATCGCCTCGGCGAAGTTCGCGAAGAGCACCGTGAACCAGAGCCACACCGCGATCTGCAGCGTGAACCCGAGCCCCTCGCGCCCCGTGACCGCGTCGTTCACGAGCGCCGCCGTCGTGAGGACGCTCCCGATGAGCACGACGAACATCACCGGGTTCCGCACCATCAGTCGCGGGGAGAGCTTGCGGAACGCATCGCGCGTGGCGCGTGCGACCAGCGTGGCGTCGAACAGGGGATGCGGCTTGGTGGCCATCAGAAGACCCTCCCGGCGCCCATCAGGAGGTGCTCGACGATGGGCCCGAGCGCGAGCGCGGGGAAGAACGTGAGCGCCCCGACGATGACGATCACGCCGATGAGCAGGAGGAGGAAGAGCGGGCCGTGCACGGGCAGCGTTCCCGCCGACACCGGGGCGACCTTCCGCTCGGCGAGGAACCCGGCGAGCGCGAGCGCGGGCACGATCAGGGCGAAGCGGCCGATGAGCATCGCGAGCCCGAAGAGCGCGTTGTAGTAGTAGGTCCCGCCGGTCAGCCCCGCGAAGGCGCTCCCGTTGTTGGCGGTCGTGGAGCTGAACGCGTAGAGGATCTCGGACAGCCCGTGCGGGCCGGCGTTGTTCAGCCCGGCCACGCCGGCGTCCGCGACCACCGCCCATGCGGTGAACCCGAGGATCGCCGCGCTCGCCGCGAGCACGTAGAGGGTGACCATCTGGATCTCGCGACGGCCGACGCGCTTGCCGAGGTACTCCGGCGAGCGGCCGACCATGAGGCCGGCCAGGAACACGGTGAGCACGACCATCACGAGCATGCCGTAGAGCCCGGCACCGACGCCCCCGAAGACGACCTCGCCCAGCTGCATGTTGAGCATCGGGACGAGGCCGCCGAGCGGGGTGAACGAGTCATGCATCGCGTTCACCGCACCGCAGGAGGCCGCGGTGGTGGTCACGGCGTAGAGCGCGGAGTTCGCCACGCCGAACCG
Source organism: uncultured Gemmatimonas sp. (assembly GCA_964586095.1). GTDB lineage: Bacteria > Gemmatimonadota > Gemmatimonadetes > Gemmatimonadales > Gemmatimonadaceae > Pseudogemmatithrix. The sequence goes on from CAZPJF010000071.1 coordinate 7,394, forward strand.
GACCTCCTTCCCTTCCATGTTGCCGCCCGGCGAGGCGTCGCTGGCGGCGAGTGCGAGGCCCGAGGCGGCGTGGATCGGGTTGCCGCGCGCCTCGGCCCAGTAGGTGACGCCCACGCCGCCCAGGAACAGCACGGCCATCGCCCCCCACACCGTCCAGGCGTGCCGGCCGTTGCCGGTCATCCGTCCCAACGCGTACACGAGCGCCGACGGGATGGCGAGGATCAGCACCATCGACAGCAGGTTGGTGAGCGGCGTGGGGTTCTCGAATGGATGCGCCGCGTTGGCGTTGAAGAAGCCGCCGCCGTTGGTCCCGAGCTGCTTGATCGCCTCCTGACTCGCGACCGGGCCCATCGCGATCCGCTGCGGCGCCCCTTCGAGGGTGGTGAGCTCGAGCGTGGGGCTGGTGCTCTGGATGACCCCCTGGTGGATGAACAGCAGCGCGGCGACCAGCGAGAACGGGAGCAGCACATGGCGGGTGCCGCGCACGAGGTCGACCCAGAAGTTCCCGAGCGTCCCGGCCGTCCGGCGGGTGAGCGCACGGATGAACGCGACCGCGACCGCCATGCCGACCGCCGACGAAGCGAAGTTGTGGAACGCGAGCTGGAGCATCTGCGAGAGGTGCGACATCGTCGCCTCGCCCGCGTACGACTGCCAGTTGGTGTTGGTCGTGAACGAGGCCGCCGTCTCGAACGCCTGCCGGTCGACGACGCCGGGGAGGCGGTCGGGGTTGAGCGGCAGGACGCCCTGCAGCCGCAGCGCCACGTAGGTGGACAGCATCGAGACGACGCTGAACAGCAGGAGCCCGGTCGCGTAGGCCGACCAGTGCTGGTCGGCCTCGGGGTCGACGCCCGCGACCCGGTAGAGCAGCAGCTCCACCGGGCGGAGCCAAGTGACACGGCCCTCGTAGACCCGCACGAGATGGAGGCCGAGCGGCTTGGTCACCGCGACGACGAGGGCGCAGAGGAGCGCGACCTGGATCCAGCCCTGGGCGGTCATGCTAGAAGCGCTCCGGGCGGATCAGGGTGTAGAGGAGGTAGCCCAGGACGGCGAGCGCGGCGAGCGCGCCGACGACGGCGACGCCGGTATCGCTCATCGCGTGCCTCCCGCCTCGGCGTCGGTGTCGGTGGCCGCGAGCGCCGCGCAGGCGCGCACGTAGGCCAGCATCAGGCCGAAGAAGCCGATGGTGACGGCGATCCAGATGAGGTCCTTCACGGGGTCTCCCTTGGAGGTGCGCCTCCAAGGTGGGACCGGCGGCGTTAAGGCCGCACAAAGACGGCGGGCGCGCGCGTGAAGATGCCGTGAAATCGCCCGCGTGCGGCCTACCGCGGACCGGCGAACTCCAGCTCGCGGACGTCGGCCGCGGGGAGCAGGAGCGAGAAGACGCTGCCCCCCCCGTCGCGCGGGTGGTACATCAGCCGGCCACCCTGCGCCTCGATGAGGCCGCGCGCGATCGCGAGCCCCAGCCCCGTGCCGCCCACCTGCCGCGCGCCGCTGCCCCGCAGGAACGGCTCGAACATGCGGGCGCGCTCCTGCTCCGGGATGCCCGGCCCGCGGTCGGACACGTCGAACCGGAGCATCGTCCCGTCCCGGCGGACGGCGCACTCCACCGGCGCATCCGCCGGCGTGTACTTGAGCGCGTTCTCGAGGAGGTTCACGAGGGCGCGCAGCGCGTGCGTGAAGTCGAACCGGCCGAGCAGCACGGGCTCGCCGGGGTCGAGCGAGGCGCGCAGCTCGCGCCCCTGCGCGAGGCCGCCCACCCGCTGCAGCGCGACGCCGAGCAGGTCCTCCGCGGCGTTGATGACCGGGCGCACCACGAGTGCGCCGGCCCGGAGTTGCGACAGGTCCAGCAGGTCGGCGACCTGCCGGTTGAGCCGGTCGACCTCCTCGGCGATCGCGAGCGCGCGCTCGTCGCCGTCGACGGAGATCTGCTGTGCGAGCACGCGGATCGTCGTCAGCGGGGTCCGCAGGTCGTGCGAGACCGTTGCGAGCAGGACGTCCTTGAGGCGGTCGGCCTCGACGAGGGCCTTCGCCCGCTCCGCCTCCGCGGTCAGGCGCACCACCTCCTCGGCGTGGCGGCGCGCGCGCGCCGCCTCCTCCTGCGCGCGCGCGAGGAGCTGCGCCGCGACGACACCGGTCACCAGGAACGCCACGAGGACCCCCCAGTCGAGCGGATCGTTGATCACCAGGGTGTAGTAGGGCGGGAGGAAGACGTAGTTGAAGAGCACGAAGCTCGCCCCCGCCGTGACGAGCCCGAGCGTGCGGCCGCCCACCGCGCTCGCGCCGAGGACCACGAGCAGGTACGCGAGGGCGACGTGCACCTTGTCGAGCTCCGCGCGCCAGCGCAGCAGGAGCGCCGTCGTGAGGGCGAGCACCGCCGCGGTCGCGACCCACCCGGCCGGCTTCCGCGCGCTCACGGGGCCCCTCGATCCGCTCCCGATGCCGGCCCCGTCTCGAAGCGGTACCCCACGCCGGGCTCGGTGACGATGAGGACCGGCCGCAGGGCATCGCGTTCGAGCTTGCGGCGCAGGTGCGCGACGTACACGCGAAGGTACTGCTGGGCGTCGCCATGACTGCGGCCCCAGACCGCGTCGAAGAGCTGCCGGTGCGTCATCGTGCGCCCGGCCCGCGTGACGAGCGCGTGCAGCAGGCCCCACTCGGTCGGCGTGAGGCGCACCGGCTCGCCGTCGCGCGTCACCGTGCGGCCTGCGAGGTCGATCCGCACCCCCGCGTGCTCGACCGGGACGTCCCCGCCGGGGACGGGGGCCATCGCGCCGCGGCGGAGCTGGGCACGGACCCGCGCCTCGAGCTCCACCGTCGAGAACGGCTTGGTCAGGAAGTCGTCCGCACCGGCATCCAGCAACGCGACCTTCTCCGCATCGGTATGCCGGGCCGAGAGCACGAGGATCGGCACCGACGACCAGCGTCGGATCTCGCGGCAGACCTCGATCCCCTCCACGTCGGGCAGCCCGAGGTCGAGGACGACGAGCGCCGGCCGTTGCGTACGCGCGAGCTCGAGCCCGTGGGCCGCGGTCGCCGCCTCGAGCGCCACGCCGCCGGAGGACTCGATCGCGGCACGCACGATCGAGCGGATCGGGGTCTCATCGTCGATGATGAGGATGCGGGGGGCGGGCCGGGCGTCCATGCTGCGCGTCGGACAAGATACCCGTGCCGCCCGCGCGCGGCGACTCATCGACGGCCGCGAGCCGGGCGCCGGCGCCTCATCCTTCGCGGCCCGTCACCGGTGGCCCCCCGGTGCCGCCCCTGCCATCACGCGAGCGAATCGCCGAGCTTTCGCGCGTGAGCGCCTTCGCCTTCCAGACCAGCCACGCCGCCGGCGCCGCGCGCCTCGGCCGATTCAGCACGCCGCACGGCCTCGTCGAGACCCCGGCCTTCATGCCGGTCGGCACGCACGGCACCATCAAGGGCCTCTCGGTGGAGGAGGTCGCCGAGGCCGGCGGGCGGATGGTGCTCGCCAACGCCTTTCACCTCTACCTGCGGCCCGGCGACCACATGGTCCGCGCGCTCGGCGGCCTGCACGCCTTCACGCGCTGGACCGGACCGATGCTCACCGACTCGGGCGGCTTCCAGGTCTTCTCGCTCAGCAAGCTCCGCACGGTGACCGAGGACGGCATCGCCTTCCGCAGCCACCTCGACGGCTCGCTGCACCACTACACCCCCGAGCTGGTGATGCGGATCGAGCGCAACCTCGGCGCCGACTGCATCATGCAGCTCGACGAGCTGATCGAGGGCCGCTCCGACGAAGCGGCCTCGCGCGCGGCCATGGAACGCTCGCTCCGCTGGCTCGTGCGCTGCCGCACCGAGTTCGAGCGCATCGGCCGTGAGGGGCGCGACGAGGCGCCGCCGCTCGCGGTCCCGGACGGGGCGCCCCCGCTCGCGACGCACGACCCCGATACGGACCGCGTGGCGCCGCCGCAGGCGCTCCTGCCGATCGTGCAGGGGGGGGTGCACGCCGAGCTCCGGCGGGCGTCCGCGCGGGGGATCCTGCAGGCGGGTGACTGGGACGCGATCGCGGTCGGCGGCCTCTCGGTCGGCGAGCCCAAGCCCGCGATGCTCGCGACGCTCGAGGTCTGCGAGGCCGAGCTCCCGCGCGGGAAGCCGCGCTACCTGATGGGCGTCGGGCACCCGGACGACCTCATCGAGGCGGTCGCGCGCGGCATCGACCTCTTCGATTGCGTCGCGCCGACGCGGATGGGCCGTCACGGCACGGCGTTCACGCCCGACGGGCCGGTGCAGGTGCGGCGGAGCAGCCATCGCACCGACCGCCGCCCGCTGGTCGAGGGCTGCCCGTGCCCGGCCTGCACGCGCTACGACCGCGCGTACCTGCGCCATCTCTTCGCGGCCGAGGAGATGCTCGGCCTGCGTCTCGTCGCGTTGCACAACGTGACCTTCCTGCTGGAGCTGATGGCGGCGGCGCGCGCCGCGCTGCGCGAGGGGCGATTCGCCGGCTGGAGCGCCGCGTGGCTCGACCGGTACCGTCAGGGAACCGTTCGGCCGTCGGCTCTGTCGAACGGCTGACGCCGCCCCCACCTTCCCCACACGATGTCCGACGCGCTCGAGACGCTGCGCATCCACCTGGCCGACCGCTATGCGATCGAGCGCGAGCTCGGCGGCGGTGGGATGTCGCGCGTCTACCTCGCGACCGAGGTCGCCCTGCACCGGCGCGTGGTCATCAAGCTCCTGGCCCCCGAGCTCGGGCAGCGGGTGAACGCCGAGCGGTTCCGGCAGGAGATCGCGACCACGGCCACGCTGCAGCACCCGCAGATCGTGCCGGTCTATCACGCGGGCACGGCCGGCGAGCTGCGCTACTACGTCATGCCCTTCGTCGCCGGGGAGTCGCTCCGCGAGCGCATCGCGCGCGACGGCCGCCTCGCGCCC
>CAZPJF010000072.1:0-12217 GCA_964586095.1 uncultured Gemmatimonas sp.
GACGATCATCGCGCAGGACCGCGAGTTCGACCCGCTCTCGGGGTTCCTCACCATCCGCTCCACCTGGCAGGGGAAGCGCGGCACGGAGCGACGCGAGCACCGCATCCGGCTCTACACCGCCAGCCGGCTCGCGGAGCTGATGCTCGACGCCGGTCTGGTGGTCGAGCAGGCGTGGGACAGCTTCACGCGGAAGCCGCTCACCCGCCGGTCGAGCGAGATGCTGCTGGTCGCGCGCAAGGAGCCCTGAGTCGAGCCGGCCGCCCGCGCGCACCGCCCGGCGCCGAGGAACCCCGCGCGCCGGGCCCGGGTACCCGACGCACCATCCGGATCCCGTCGACGTCCGAGGTTCCCCGTGCGTCCAGTGCGCCAGCCCATGTCCGTGCTCGTCCTGCTCGCCGCCGCGGCCTCGGCGTTCTCCTGCCGGCCGCTCACCTCCTCCGAGCGCCCCGCGGGCACGTGGGTGGACCCGATCTACGCCGATGGCATCGTCGGGCGCTTCATCGAGAACGGGGACTGGCACGGCCTCGCGGGCGACTCGATCACGATCGCCGCCGACGGGACCGGGGAGCGCCGCTGGCGCTCCTACTTCGTGCAGCGCGGCACGACCGACACGGTCAGTGCGCTCTACGTCCAGGAGTTCGAGCTGCGCCGGCACGACACCGGATGGCGAGCGGAGCCGCCGGGGACGGCCGGCGACTGGTTCTTCGACGCCCAGTTCTTCGGCGACATGGCGCGCGTGAACGGCAGCTGGTTCCGGCGCGTCGACTGAACCGCGTGGTCGGGGCGCGATCCCGAGGCGCTCGGCCGCGGCGGTCGGGCGCGGCACGCGACCACGGCCGCCACCGCGGTGGTCAGTCGACCCGCACGGTCCGCACGAAGCCGTGAAGCAGGTGCGGCCGACCGTCGCTGCGGTCGGGCGAGAGGCAGAACACGGCGTAGGTGCCGGGCCGGAGCGTGACGTCGAGCCACGCGACCTCGCCCGGCGCGAGCCCCGCGACGCCGACCCATTCCTCCGCCGGCGACGGACCGCGCTGTCCCAGCTCGGACCAGCGCGCCACGTCCTCGGCCGACCGTCCGGGGGCGAGGCGAACGAGGAGGAACTCGTGCGGCTGCCGTCCCGCGTTCGCGACGCGGATCGTCTGCGTCCCGCGCCGCAACGGCACGTCGAACGCCACGGTGTACTCCCGGAGCGTCGCCCGGACGCCCGCCGCTGGCTCGGCGGCCGTGCCCGGCCCGGGCGCCGCGCCCCGCGTGACCTCGAACTCGGCCATCATGCCCTTCATGAAGTGCAGCTGGCCGTCCTCGGCGGGGATCCAGCAGATGGCGGCGTAGCGTCCCGGCGCGAGGCGCTGCCGGACCGCGATCGTGCGGCCGGGCAGCGCCGCGCTCGGCCCCCCGGCGGGCACGGCCCAGTCGGGCGCCGCCGCCACCGAGCGCGCCGCGAAGAGGATCGGGAAGAGCTCGCCGAGCCGGTGCCCGCCGTCGAGCCGGAAGAGTTGCACGTGGTGCAGCTTGGTGCCGGTGTTCCGGAGCTGGATGGTCGCGAGGCCCGCGGTGGCCGTCGCCGGGGCACGGAAGGCGTAGTCCATCGCGACGAACTCGAGTCTCCGGTCCCCGGCCTGTGCTGCGAGGTCAGCGGCGCCGAGGAGGGCGCCCGACACCGTGATCGCACGCATGAGCTGTCCGGTCATCGTCTTCCTCGCCGCAGGGGGTCCTTGGAGTCGCCTCCTCGGCGGAGCAAGCGCCCGGTACCGGCGATGGTTCCCGGTGGGGCGTCGTGCCGGGCGCCTCCCGTCGGCCGAGCGGCGCGGGTAGCTTTCGAGCCATGAGCCGTCCCATCCGAGTCCTCGTCGCCAAGCCCGGTCTCGACGGTCACGACCGCGGCGCCAAGGTCGTCGCCGCCGCGCTCCGCGATGCCGGCATGGAGGTCATCTACACCGGCCTCCACCAGACCCCCGAGATGATCGCCTCCGCCGCGGTGCAGGAGGACGTCGACGTCGTCGGCCTCTCCATCCTCTCCGGCGCCCACATGACGCTCTTCCCCCGCGTCCGCGCGCTCCTGGCCGAGCAGGGCCGTGACGACATCCTCATCACGGGGGGCGGCATCATCCCGAAGGAGGACATGGAGGCGCTGGAGGCGCTGGGGATCGGCAAGCTCTTCGGCCCCGGCACGCCCACCACCGACCTCATCGAGTACATCCGCAGCTGGTTCGTCGCGCGGCACCAGGAGGCGTGATGGCGCGTGGTGCGGGCGATGCCGCCGCCTCGGCGCCGGGGCGGCTGCGGGCGCTGGCCGAGGCCTGTCGCGCACTCGAGGCGCGCCTCCGGCTCGGTGGCGGTCCGGACCGCATCGCCAGGCAGCATGCGCAGGGGAAGCTCACGGCGCGCGAGCGGGTCGCCGCACTCAAGGACCCGGGCTCGCACTTCCTCGAGTTCGGTCTCCTCGTCGCGCACGACCTCTACGAGGGGGAGGCACCGGCCGCCGGCGTGATCACCGGCATCGCGCACGTGCAGGGGCGCGAGGTCGTGGTCGTCGCGAACGACGCCACGGTGAAGGCGGGCTCCTGGTGGCCCGAGACGATCCCCAAGATCCTCCGCGCGCAGGAATGCGCGATGCGCTGCCGGATCCCCATCGTCTACCTCGTCGACTCCGCCGGCGTGAACCTCCCGTACCAGGGGGGCGTCTTCCCCGGGCAGTACGGTGCGGCGCGCATCTTCTACTACAACTCGCTCATGCGGCGCTACCTGCGGATCCCGCAGATCGCGGCGGTCATGGGCCAGTGCGTCGCCGGCGGGGCGTACCTCCCCGCGCTCAGCGACGTGATCCTCATGGTGAAGGGCACGTCCTTCATGGGACTCGGCGGGCCCAACCTCGTGAAGGGGGCCACCGGCCAGACCGTCGACGGCGAGACCCTCGGCGGGGCGACGATGCACACCGAGGTCAGCGGCGTCGCGCACTACGCGCTCGATGATGACCAGGCCTGCCTGACGAAGGTCCGCGACCTCGTCGCGCGCCTCGCGCCGCCGTCGCGCCTCGCGCCGCATGACCCGGACGCGCGCGCGGGCGCGGCGCCGGAGTCGCTCTACGACGCGCTCCCCGCGGACCACCGGATGTCGTACGACATGCACCAGGTGCTCCGCGCGGTGCTCGACGGCGGTTCGCTCGACGAGTTCCAGCCGAACCTCGCGCGGGAGATGATCTGCGGCGACGCGCGCATCGAGGGGATCCCGGTCGGCGTGATCGCGAACGCGCGCGGCCTGATCAAGGGCCGGGCGGGCGAGCCGCCGCGCTTCGGCGGGATCATCTACGCCGAGAGCGCGGAGAAGGTCGCGTTCTTCATCGACCGCTGCGACCGGCAGGGCATCCCGCTGCTCTTCGTGCAGGACGTCTCGGGCTTCATGGTGGGGAAGGAGTCCGAGCAGGAAGGGATCATCCGCGCCGGCGCGCGCTGGGTGGAGGCCATGGCCACCGCCACCGTGCCGAAGCTCGTGCTCACGGTGAACCACGCGAGCGGCGCCGGCTACTACGCGATGGCCGGGCAGGGATTCGACCCCGACTTCATCCTGTCCTGGCCGACCGGCCGCATGGCCGTGATGGAGGGCGAGTCGGCCGTCTCCGCGGTGCACGGGCCCGCGCTCGCCGCGGCGAAGGCGGCCGGGAAGGAGCCGAGCCCGCAGGTGATCAAGGCCGCCGACGAGATGCGCGAGGACTACGAGCACCAGCTCGACGCCCGCTATGCCGGCGCGCGCGGCTACATCGACGCGATCGTCTACCCGGAGGACACGCGCACGGCGCTCGCGATCGCCCTGCGCGCGGCCTGGCAGAACGCGGGACCGCACCTGGGGCCGTACGTCATCCCGCCGGGGATCACGCCGCCGCGCTGAGCCGGCGGCGGGCGCTCAGCGCCCGAGCCAGTGGCTCCACTTCACCGTGAGCACGTTCGTGCCCTCGTCGCCGAAGAGCGATCCGGCCTGGCGTGAGAGGTCGAACGCACCGTCCCCGCCGGAGGCGTCGCGCCGCTGCGACCAGACCACGAAGAGCGTGGAGCTCGGCCGGTACTCCCACCGCAGCACCGCGTTCGAACGGAACTCGCCGATCGAGAAGTCCGGGTCGTCGATCGTCACCGCCTGCGCGCCCTGGCCGAGCCGGATGCGCCCGTCCGCGAGCGTCGCGCGGTCCGGCCCGGCGTACTTGGTCAGGCGGTCGCGCCACGCGCCGGCGCGCGGCGCGGTCACGGCGTACAGCCCCTCGAAGCGCCCCGCGGCGAGGAAAGGCTGCGCGTAGAGCTGCACCGAGAGGTTCGGCGTGAACGCGTAGTTGAGCCGCGCCGTGAGGGACGTCGTCACCTGCTTGAGGTCACCCGTGATGTAGCGGGTGCCGCCGTCGCCGGCGGTACGCGTGGCGACGTACTGCCACGGGTTGCGGTTGCGCGCGAAGACCGGACCGAGGGTCAGGTCCGCGCGCGTGGACGGGCGCACGGTGACCGTCGGCCCGATGTTGTGCACGTAGCCGAAGGTCTCGGGCGAGCGCAGGTAGAAGTGATTGAGCCCCGCCGAGACGCGGCGGCGCGGGTCGGTCTCGGCCCGCACCCAGAGCGAGACGCGCGTGGGGAGGATGAGACCGGGGCCGCCGCGGAGGAGTTGGGTCGCGAGGCCCGGGGCGTCCCAGCGCACCTCGCCCTGGATCGACCGGAACGACTGGAACTGCGTCTGTGCGTACAGGATCGCGCCGCCCATCGTCCGGTCCCCGTTCGTGGTGGTCTGCCGGTAGGTGTTGAACCAGGCCGAGCGCTGCCGCGTGCGGCGGCCACCCCGGAAGTCGACGTACCCGAGCCACGCGCCGGTGTGGATCACGTCGGTCCGCGGGACGAACCCGAGGTCGTTCGCCTCGAACCCCGGCGTCTTGAGTGACGCCGCGACCCCGCCGCGCCAGCGCCCGCCGGCGCTCTTGACGAGCGACGCGGAGGCCGCCACGCCCCCGAGTGACGTCGCGGACGAATCCACGCGGAGGTAGGGCGCGTCGGGGCGCTGGAACCCGTGCGTGATGCTCCGCTGGGTGGCGACCATGGCCTCGGGCGTGCCGCGGACCTGGCTGCCGACCAGCGTGCCCTCGACCGTGAACCGGCCCCGCGAGAACCGGCGGCGCCCGGTGAGCCCACCGACGAACGCGGCGTCGCGCATCGTGCGGAGCGCGGTGCCGTCGAGGCGGCGGCTCGTGGCGGTGACGATCGCGCCGACGGTGCCCTCGCCGCCGGCGAGGTCGCGCGCGACCCGTGCCAGGCCGTAGTGCGTGAGCGGCTCGACCACCGTGCGCCCGACGAGCCCGGCGTCGTCGCTCCAGCGCACCGCCGTCTCCTCGGTGAGCGCCGAGAGCGCGCCGATCGACCAGCCGGTGGCGGTCTTGCCGGAGAGCTTGAGCGCGCCCAGCAGCCGCGCATCGCGCGGGGCCTCGCGGTGCGCGACCGCGCCCGGCAGGCTCCCCTGCGGTGCGCGGCCGATGCGGCGCGAGTAGAAGAGCTGGTCGTTGCCGCTCACCCACGACTGGATCGCGATCGACTGCAGGAACAGGTCGCTCCCCTCGGTGAAGAACGGACGGCGCTCGGCGAAGAAGTTCTCGACGCCGCTCAGGTTCACGATGCTCGGATCGGCCTCGACCTGGCCGAAGTCGGGGGCGAAGGTCCCGGTGAGCGTGAGGTCCGACGTGACGCCGAGCTTGAAGTCGAGCCCGACGCGGGGGGTGACGGCGTCCTGCCGGAAGAACGGATTCCCGGCCTGCGCGGGACGATGGGTCATCTCCGCGGCGGTGAAGGGCATCGCCTCGAAGCGGCGGAGGCCCGACGGAGGGCGGAGGCCGCGGAGGGTGCCGAACCGCGAGACGAAGCCCGCGAGCTCCGGCGTGCTCAGCGACCAGGTCGAGCGCTCCGAACGGCGCGCGAGGTCGCGCGCGAACTGCACCCCCCACTCCGGTGCCTCGTCGGCCGCGAACCGGAGCTGCGAGAGCGGGATGCGGAACTCCGCGCTCCACCCCGCCGAGTCGCGCGTCACGGCCGCGTCCCACACGGCGTCCCAACCGAGGTCCTCGGTCTGCTCCTGGTCGCCCGAGATGTAGCCGTCGCGCTTGACGCCGGCCGGATTGACGGCGAAGCGGAACGCGGTGCGCCGGTCGTGATAGCTGTCGAGGATCACGTGCGCCCAGTCGGAGTATCCGGTCAGGTCGCGACGGCCGAGCGGCGCGACGATCGAGTCGGGGGCGGTGTCGTGCAGGCGCAGCGCCACGTAGATCGCGCTCGCGTCGAAGAGGACGCGCGCGTCGGTCCGCTGCGTGGCCGGACGCCCGGGCTCCGGCACGCTCTGCACGAACTCCTCCGCGCGCTCGGCGGCGATCCATGCCGCTTCGTTGAACCGGCCGTCGACGGTGATCGGTGCCGTGGTCCGCGTGGCGGTGGTGACGCGGGCCGTCGCGGCCGCCCCGCCGCCGCTCCGCCGGGCGCCGCCCTCCCGGCGGGACTGCGCGTCCGCGTCATGCGCGGTCGCGGCAAGGGCGAGCAGGATGACTCCCGCGACGACGGGCGGGACGGGAGGAACGGGACGACGGGCCATCGGACACCGGGGCGAGGAGGGGAGGCAGCGTGACGCCGCCAACCTCGCCCTCCGCGATGCCGTCGTGGTGGTCGCGCGGTGCGCCTTCCGTGTCCGCGACGTGAGCGTTGGGTGAACGCCGCCGCGCGTGCCGCGCTCAGGGCTGCAGCCGGTACCCCGCCTTCCGCACCGTGAGGATGTGCCGCGGGTTCGCCGGATCCTCCTCGAGCTTCCGGCGGAGCTCCACCACGTGCGTGTCGACCGTGCGGCTCACGATGCTCGCGTCGTAGCCCCACACCTGCCGCATGAGGTCGGTGCGCGAGACCACCGCGCCGCGCCGGTCCAGGAGCGCCACCAGGAGCTCGTATTCCATGGGCGCGAGCGCGACGGCCACGCCGCCGCGCGTCACCGCGCGCGACGCCCGGTCGACCTTGATGGCGCCGAACTGGTCGAGCGAGGCGGCGGCGCCGTTGCTGCCGCGCCGGAGCAACGCCTGCACGCGCGCGAGCAGCTCGAGGACGCCGAACGGCTTCGTCACGTAGTCGTCCGCGCCGTTGCGGAACCCCATGACCTTGTCGCTCTCCTCACCGCGCGCGGTGAGCATGAGCACCGGCGCGTCGAAGCCCGCGTCGCGGATCGTGCGCAGCACGCGGTACCCGTCCATCCCCGGCAGCATGAGGTCGAGGATCAGCAGGTCGGGCCGCCAGCCCAGAGCGAGCTCGGCCCCCGTGGGTCCGTCCTCGGCGAGGCGCACCTCGTGGCCCTCGATCTCGAGGTTGTTCCGCAGGCCGAAGGCCAGGTCGGGATTGTCCTCCACCACGAGGATCCGGCCCTTCCGCGGGGCCATCATGCCGGGACCTCCGCGCCGACCGCCGCCGGGAACTCGATCACGAAGCGCGCCCCGCGTCCCTGCGGCCCCTCCTCGACCCAGGCCTTGGCGCCGTGCCCGAGCACGAGCTCGCACACGACGGCGAGCCCGATCCCGCTGCCGGCGACCGCGGAGTTGACGTCGCGCTCGAGCCGCTGGAACGCCTTCCACACGCGCACGCGGTCCGCGGCCGGGATGCCGGGTCCCTCGTCGTCGACCATCAGGCGCGCCCGGCCCTCGTGCGTCGCGAGCGTCACGCGCACCACCTGCCCGACGGGGCCGTACTTCACCGCATTGTCGAGCAGGTTGAGCAGGATCTGCCGGAGCGCGCCGGGGTCGACGCTCGCCTGCACGTCCTCCGCGAGCACCGTCTCGAGCTGGACCTTCCGCGCCGCCGCGACGGGACCGAACGCCTCGACCGCATCGCGCACCTGCGGGGCGAGCGGCAGCGTGCACCGGTGCAGCTGCAGCGCCGACCGTTCGGCGCGCGAGAACTGCAGGATGTTCTCCACCAGGTGCGAGAGGCGCCGCGCCTCCTGGTCGATGATCCGCAACGAGCGGTCCCGCTCGTCCTCCGAGCGGACGCGGCCCAGCAGCAGCGTCTCGGCGAACATCCGCAGCTGCGCGAGCGGCGTGCGGAGCTCGTGCGAGACGCTCGCGATGAAGTCGGTGCGCAGGCGCTGGAGCTCGTCCTCGCGCCGGACCTGCGCGATCCCCGTGCCGACGAGGAGGAGCGTGAGCGCAAGCGCCGCGAGCAGCAGCGGCAGCCGCGACCGCGGCACGCCGCCGATCAGCAGCCGGGCATCGAGCTCCTCCCGGAAGGTGACGCGCGTCGTGAGCCCGCCAAGGTGGTTGAGCGTGTTCTGGTTGGAGTAGCGGCTCGCGTACTGCACCGGCGAGCGCCAGAGCTCATGGCCGCGTCCGTCGAACACCTGCACGCTGAACAGCGAGTCGTTCGCCACCGTCCCCGTGAGCGACGGCGGCAGCACGGTCCCCTTGTGGTAGATCTTCTCGAGCGAGGGCAGTGCGAAGCGGTCGAGGCAGATCTCGAACCCGTACGCCGCGGCCGGACGCCCTCGATGGTCCCACTTCACCTGGTACACCACCGACCGCGCGCGGCCGTCGACCGACCCCGTCACCGCCGAGTAGAACCAGTCGGGCGTGTACCGGCCGCTCCGCACCTCGGCGAGCACCGTGTCGCGGATCCACGCGGCCATCCGGTCGCTGAAGCCCGACCCGTGCACGCTGAGCGCACCCTCGGCGATCGTCACGCGGAACATCGGCGGCCAGTCCGCGCCGCAGAGTCGCTTGGCGGCCAGGGTGGACTTGATCACGGAGGCCGGCGCGAGCGGCGCCCCGGGCGCGAGCCACTCCTGGCCGCCCACCGGCCCGAGGATCCACACGAGCGAGGAGTAGAGCTGGTCCTTCACGCTCGAGTTGAACTCCCACGCGGCGAACCCCGCGTAGTCGCGCATCGTACGCTCGGCGTCCGCGCGGTGCCGGTGCGTGGCGTCCCAGGCCTCATACGTGAGGAAGCCGGCCAACCCGAAGGTCAGCAGCAGGATGAGCGTGAGGGAGCGGGAGCGGGTCGCCATGGGTCGGGTGGAGGACCGGGATAATTCTCGCACCATCGGGCGCCCGATGGTGTCAGCTTCCTGTCAGGACTCCGTGGAGCCGCCGCCAGCGGCCGTGGACCGCCGTGCCGGTTAGCTTGGGGGACCATGAGCCTGCTCCTCTACGGCGCGACCGGCTACACGGGCCGCCTGATCCTCGCGGAAGCGCTCGCCCGGGGGCTCCGCCCGATCCTCTCCGGGCGCACCGCCGACGCCGTCCGGATGCTCGCCGCGGCGCACGGGCTCGAGGCGCGCCCCGTCTCGCTCACGGACGCCGGCGCGCTCCGCCGGGCGCTCGAGGGCGTCCGCGCGGTGCTGCACTGCGCGGGCCCGTTCGTGCACACCGCGGCGCCCATGCTGGAGGCCTGCCTCGACGCCGGTGCGCACTACCTCGACATCACGGGCGAGATCGCGGTGTTCGAGCAGGTCGCGACGCTCGACGCGCGCGCCCGCACCCGCGCCGTCACGCTGCTGCCGGGCGTCGGGTTCGACGTCGTGCCCACCGATTGCCTCGCCGCGCACCTGGCCCGGCGGCTTCCGGGGGCCGTGGCGCTCGAGCTCGCGTTCAGCGGAGGCTCCGGTCCGTCACACGGCACGGCCGCGACCGTGATCGAGGGGCTCGGGCAGGGCGGGGCCGTGCGGCGCGGCGGGCGCATCGTGCGTGTCCCCACCGCGTGGCGTTGGCGCTCGGTCCCGTTCGCCGACAAGTCCCGGCTCTGCGTGACGATCCCCTGGGGTGACGTCTCCACCGCCTTCCACACCACCGGGATCCCCGACGTCACCACCTACATGGCGACGTCGGCGGCCGGGCTGCGGTCGCTCCGGATCATGCGATGGCTCGAACCGGTGCTGCGCACGCGCCTCGTGAAGCGGACCCTCCTGAGGCGACTGGCGCGGCGCCCTGCCGGCCCGGACGCGGAGGTCCTCCAGCGCGCACGGAGCCAGGTCTGGGGCGAGGTGCGGGACGCCGCAGGCGGCACCGCGCGCGCACGGCTGACGGCCGCGACCGGCTACCGCCTCACGGCCATGACGGCGGTGCGCGCCACCGAGCGGCTCCTCGCGGGTGGGGTACCCGCGGGCTTCCTCACGCCGGCCAAGGCCTTCGGCGCGGACTTCATCCTCGAGTTCCCGGAGAGCGTGCGCGAGGACCTGCCGTGAGCACGCGCACCGTCGCGAAGCTGGTGATGGTCGGCGCCGGGCTCGTGGTCTTCCTCGCGGGCGTGCGGCTCGAGCTCCCGGGGGTGCGATGGGTCGGCATCGGGCTGGTGGCCGTCGCGTTCCTGCTCCGGTTCGCCCCGGCCGGCGACCGCGGCTAGGGGCTGCCGGCTCGGGCCGCGGACCCTTGGTCTCGCGGGCGTTCGCGGGCGTTCGCGGGCGGTCGAGCGCGCCGGCGCTAGAAGCCGCTGCTGATGCGGTAGCCGCGCTTGACGTCCGAGGCGCCGGCCCGTGCGCCTAGCCCGGTGCCGAGCCCGAAGACGATCGCGGTGCCCGGTCCGACCAGCGGCAGGAGCCACGCGATGGGCCAGGCGACGATCGCCGCCACGAGGCCAGCCATGATCGCGGCACCGGGCGAGAGGGCGGCGTCCACGTACCGCAGCCGCTCGCGCACGAAGCGCCGCGCGCTGCTGTACCCGAACCACGAGACGCCGAACGAGATGGCCAGACCGATGAGACCGAGCATGAGGGGCTCCTGTTGCCCGGTCTACGCACGGCGGCAGCCCGTGGTTTCGGCCCCGCGCCCGTGGCGACGTCCCGCGGCGCACGCTACGATTGGGGCACGGCCCGCCCGCCGTGCCCGCACCCCCACCGCGAGCCCGATGATGCTCCCTGGAACCGACCGCCGCATCGCCATCCTCGAGGAGGAGTTGAGCCGCGTCCGCCGTGAGTTCGAGGCGGCGCTCGACGCGGTGCCGGCCGACCGCCTCCACCGCGCACCCCCCGGCGCCTGGACGCCGGCCCAGATCATCTGGCACGTGGCCAAGATCGAGCGTGGCGTCGCGCGGCTCATCGAACGGAAGGACGCCGAGATCCCGGAGATGTCGACCGTCCCGCCGGGGCCGGCCCCCGACGCGGTGCTCGGCCTCCTCGACCGGTTCGACTACAAGGACCGGTCGCGCAAGCTCGATGCGCCCGAGGGGTCCCGCCCGCCGGAGGTCGTCGACCTGGTGGCCGAGCGGGCGCGCTGGACGGATGGTCGCGCCCAGCTGCTCGAGGCGATCCGCAAGGCGGGGCCGCGCCTCTCCCTCGTGCGCTACGACCACCTCTACTTCGGGCCGTTCGACGGGTGGATGTGGACCCTCATGATCGCGCGGCACGAGGAACGCCACCTGCTGCAGCTGCGCGAGGTCGTCGCCGCGACCGTGTAGATTGGTGGGCATGGCCACCGCCCGCCGCATCCCCGAGCTCCTCGCGCCCGCCGGCTCCCTCGAGGCGGTGCGCGCGGCCGTGGCCAACGGCGCCGACGCGGTCTACCTCGGCGCGTCCAAGTTCAACGCGCGCGACGACGCCGCCCAGCTCACCCTCGACGAGCTGGAGCAGGCCTGCCTCATCGCGCACGAGCGTGGGGCCCGCGTCTACCTCACGTTCAACATCCTCGTGAAGCCGCAGGAGCTCCGCGAGGCGATGGCCTACCTGGGCGAGTGCATCGACCGCGGCATCGACGCGGCGATCGTCCAGGACCTCGGCCTCGTGCGGCTCATCCAGCGCATCTATCCGGGCTTCGAGATCCACGGCTCGACGCAGATGACCGTGCATGACGCGTCGGGCGCCGCGGTCATGGCGCGGCTCGGCGTGGAGCGCGTGGTGCTCGCGCGCGAGAACACCCTCGACGACATCCGCGCGATCCGCGCGGCCGTGCCGACGCTCGGGCTCGAGACGTTCGTGCACGGGGCGCTCTGCATCTCGTACTCCGGGCAGTGCTTCATGTCCGGCATGATCTCCGAGCGCTCCGCCAACCGCGGGTCGTGTGCGCAGTCGTGCCGCAAGGACTACGTGCTGCGCGACGCCGCCTCGGGGGCGGAGCTCGACCGCGGCTACCTGATCTCGGCCAAGGACCTCGGCGCCTGGGAGCACCTGCCCGCCCTCGCCGAGGCCGGCATCGGGTGCCTCAAGATCGAGGGGCGCAAGAAGAAGCCCGAGTTCGTCGCGACGGTCACGC
>CAZPJF010000073.1:0-12186 GCA_964586095.1 uncultured Gemmatimonas sp.
GGCGGCGGCGCGGTGCGCGTGATCGGCCGCGGTGCCGCCGCGCGTGCGGAGTCGGGTGCCGGGGGCGGCGGGCTCGCGGCCGGGAGGCGCGGCGGGGGCGGCGGGGCGTCCTGCGCGCTCGCGGCGGCGGGGAGCGAGAGCAGCACGAGCGCGATCAACGTGAATCTCATGGCGCCCCCGTGACGGTCACGCCCGGCGCGACGTGCGTGACGTAGTTCGCATTGGTGAAGGTGACCGTCGCCGTGCCGTTGGCGATGCGGCGGAGGTAGAACTGCACGTACTGCGCGTCGGCAGGGATGGTGACGCTGGTGACCGCGGTGCCGCCCTGCCGCACCTCGAGCGCGCCGCCGCTCACCGACACGCCGAAGGTGGTCGCGGCGGCCACGTTGCGGACGTTGCCCGCAGGGTCGCGGGCGTAGAGCGTGACGAGCACCGAGTCGGTGGCGAGCGTCGCCGGCCAGCTGCCGATGCCGTCCACGCGGCCGAGTCCGACGCTCACCGCGGGGCGGACCGACACGTGCCCGGCGGCGGCGTAGGTGATGGAGTCGATCCCGGCCGCGAGACCGGTGATGCGGTGGTACGCGTAGTAGGTGCCCGCCGGGATGGTCACGCTGGCCGGCGACCCGCTGGCCGCGCTCAGGTGCGTGAGGGTGACCGTGAGCGCCGTCGCCTGGTTGTCCGACGTGTACACGTACGGCTCGACCCACTGTCCGATCCCGATCGGCAGCGTCCCGCTCCCCCAACTGCTGAAGAGGGTCGGCAGGATCACCGCCACGTCGACGAACGCATCGCCGTAGCGGTAGCTCTCCACGCGCGGATCGCTCACCGTGATGCGGGTGGTGCCCGGCGCGACCGGGACCACGCGCGCGTTGTTGTTGTAGTAGCCGCCGGCGGGGATCGTCACGCTCGCGCTGTCGACCGTGGCGGCGGCCGTGCTCGACGAGGCGATCTGCACGGTGACCGGCTCCCAGACGTAGTGCACGTTGCCGGCGGCGTCGGCCGCGTAGATGGTGAGGTTCGGCGGGGTCTGCGTGGTGCGCAAGGTGGTGCCCGTGGAGACGACGAAGCGCGGTGCCGTCACCTGCTGCGTGGTGTTGGCCGGCCCGTAGCCGACCGCGCTCGCCTGGAGCTGCACGGTCCCCACCACGTCCTGCGCACGCACGTCGACGTAGGCGAACGTCTGCCCTGCCGGGATGGTCACGCTGGCCGGCACGGTGGCGACCGTCGGGTCGGTGGAGATGAGGTTCACGACCAGCGGCGTGGCGATCGGATTCGGGATCGTGACGTATGCGCCCGTGCCCAGCCGGTACTGGCGCATGCCGAGGGTCTGATACGAGTTCACGAAGCCGAGCGACGGGCCGGTGACCGTGGCGGTGTTGGAGGTGATCGGCGGGAAGCCGGCGGTCCCGAGCGAGTCCGCGTACGTGACGTTCGCGGTGCCCGGGCCCACCCAGCGCACGCGCGGCTGGACGAAGTAGGCACCGCGCGGCAGCCGGAAGCCGACGCTGTCGGGCTGGAGCACCGCGTCATTGCTGGAGCGGGCGCTGAACAGCAGGGTGTCGAGCGAGTAGTGATAGCCGCCGAGGGTGTCACCGAGGTACACCGTGACCGCGGTCGGTGGCGTGGTGGTCGTCGCCGAGCCGGGGAGGCCGGCGCCGTAGAGGCGCGGACTCGTGACGCGCACGAACGCGGTGTCGGGGAGGTACCCGGGTGCGCTCACGATGAGCGTGTCGACGCCGTTCTGGAGGCCGGCGAGGGTGAAGTACGCGTAGTAGGTCCCGCCCGGGATCGTGAGCGCGGTCGCCGAGAGCGAGTCCGCGGCGGCGTTCGTCTGGGTGATGGTCGCGCTGAGCGGCGCCGGGACGTTGGTGGGGGTGTAGACGTAGAACTCGTTCGCGCCACGATACTGCCGGCGGCCGATCGTGTAGGTGGTGAAGCTGAACTGGATGCGCGGCGTGACCACGTTGTAGAGCACCGAGTCGGGCCGGTGTCCCGGGGCGGTCACACGCACCCAGGCGCTGCCCTCGCCGACGATCGTGACGCGCGCCCGGTTCGCGAAGTAGGCGCCCGGTGCCACGGTGTCCGCGGCCGTGACGGTCACCACCGCCGGGTTCGACGACGTGTACGAGACGATCAGCGAGTCCGAGCGGTAGTGGTAGCCGTTCAGGCTGTCCGCCATGTACGTGGTGATGCCCACCGGCGGCGAGAAGTTGGTGACGGTGCCGCCGCCCGCGAGGTCGAGGGCCGGCGACGTCACGGTGAAGTTCGCGGAGTCGGGGTTGTAGCCGGCCGCGCTCACGTTGATCCGGACCGTGCCCGGCGCGAGGCCGCGCAGCAGGTAGTACGCGTAGTAGGTCCCGGCCGGGATGATCACCGAGTCGGGGACCGTCGCCACCGCCGGGTCGCTCGACGTGAGCCGCACGACGAGCGGTGCGGTCACGTTGAACGGCGTGTACACGTAACCGTTCGGCCGGTACTGGCCGGCGCCGACGCGCGCCGTCTCGAGGGTGAAGCGGAGGTTGGGGCCGTTCACCGTGTACTGCACCGAGTCGGGCTCGTGGCCGCTCGCGCTGACGCGGATCCAGGCGGTCCCGGGCGTGCCGCCGGGTACGAGCCGGATGTCCGACGTGTAGTACTGTCCGCTCCCGATGGTGACGCTCGGGTTCACCACGGTGAGCACGCTCGGGTCGCTCGAAGAGACCGTGATCGCGAGGGCGCTCGAACGCGAGTGCGCCTGGAAGGTCGAGTCGGCGGTGTAGACGGTGGTGCCGAACTCCGGTGCCGTGGTGGTCGTCGTGCCGCCGCCGACGAGGTCGAGACGCGGCGTGGTGACGATGATGTTCTGCGCGGTGCCGGCCCACCCCGTGGCGCTGGCCCCGATGGTCGCCGTGCCCGGCGCCCGCCCGATCACGGTGAAGTAGACGTAGTAGTTCCCGCCGGGGATCGTCGCCAACGCCGGCGCGACCGTGGCCACGCTCGTGTCGGTGCTCGTGAGCGTCACCCCGACCGGGAGGTTCACGTTGAGCGGCGAGTACACGTACCAGTCGTTGCGGTACTGCCCGGCGCCGATGCGCGCGGTCGGCCGGTACATGGTGAGCGTCGACGCCGTGACGTTGATGGTCGCGCTCGTGCCGGTGACGCCCGTGGCCGCCGGGGTCACGGTGGTGCTCCCCGCCGCGAGCCCGCGGATCACGACGTTGGCCGAGAGCTGGCCCGCCGGGATGAAGGCCGGGTCGGGCGAGACGCTCGCCCGCCCGGCGGTGCCGAAGGTGTACGTGATGTACGTGCCGCCCGTCGGCGCGGGGTCGGTGAGCTGGACCTGCGCGCCGGCCTCGTCGTTCACGAGCAGCGAATAGCTGGTGGTGTTGAAGCGGACGCTGGCCTGGACCGCGAGCACCGACGTGTCGCCGGCGTACCCGGTGGTCCCGCCGTCGACCGCGAAGACCCGCGTGGTCCCCGCCGCGCGCCCGTTGAGGTTCGCGGTGCCGACGGTGTTCCCGGCCGGGATCGTGATCGCCACCGGGTTGAAGAACGCGAAGGTGTCGGCCACCGCGAGGTTCACCGTGACCGCGCTCGCGTTGGGGCGGCTCAGGTAGACCGGGATCGGCACGTTGGTCGCCGAGCGGCCGATCGCGAGCGTGTCGCGCCCGAACGAGAGGATCGCCGGCACCGCCTCGGTGACGGTCACCGTGACCGGCGCGGAGGTGATCGTCCCGCTCGTCGCGGTGACGGTCGTGGCGCCGATCGCGATGCCGGTGACGACGCCGCTCGCCGAGATCGTCGCGATCCCCGTGCCCTGCGAGGCGTAGGTGAAGCTGCCGCCCGGGATGAAGTAGCCATTGGCGTCGCGCCGGCGCGCGGTGAGCGCGATCGAGCCGGTGGGCGCGACCTGCACGGCCCCCGGCGACAGCTCCACCGCCGTCATCACCTGCTGCACCGTGAGCGCGGCGGCGCCGGTGACGCCCTGCGCGCTGGCGCGGATCGCCGTGAAGCCGTTCGCCACCGCGCGCGCGCGCGCCGTCTGGGCGCCGGTGGAGTCGAGGGCGGCGACCGAGGGGTTCGACGAGCCCCACGTGAACGCGATGCCGGTCATGACCGCGTCGAGCGTGTCGTACGCGACCGCGCGATAGCTGCGCGTGCGGTCGAGGGCGTCGAGCGAGAAGGTGTCGGTCGCGACGAACGTCGCCGAGTCGCGCACGACGGCGATCCGCGTGATCGGCGTCCGCACGTTGAGCGTCGCGACGCCGGTCACGGCACCCGCGGTCGCCCGCACGGTGGTGGTGCCGAGGCCGACGCCCGTGGCCACGCCGGCCGCCGTGACCGACGCGATCGCGGTGGAGCCGACGCTCCAGGTGAAGCCCGGCTGCGTCGCGAGCGGCACGTTGCGGCCGTCCACGGCCTGCGCCGCGAAGCCGAACGAGGCCCCGAGATAGATGTCGCGCGGGTCCGGCGTGACGCGGATGGTCGCGAGCCGCTGCTCGACGACGATGCGCGCCGAGTCGCGGGTGCCGCCCGCCTCGACCACGTCGACCCAGGTGGCGCCGTTCGTGACCGCGGTGACGAGCCCGGCCGCGCTCACGGTGGCGACCGCGTCGTCGCGCGAGCTCCAGGTGTAGCTCCCCCCGACCACCGTGTTGCCGGCGTCGCGCGAGGTCGCCGTGAGCGTGCGCGTGGCGCCGATCGCGGTGAGCGTGTCGAGCAACGGCGTCACCGCGGTGGTCACGATCCCGGAGGTCGCCGTCGCGTTCACGGCGAGCGGCGAGCCGGCGAGCCCGTCGGCGGTGGCGGTCAGGACCTGCGTCCCGGGCACCGGACCGAGCGTCCACGTCACGGACGCCAGTCCCGCCGCATCGCTCTGCACGCTCGGCGCGCTCACGCTGCCGCTCGCGACCGTGAATCCGACCGCGACGCCCGCGACCGGGTTGCCGAAGACATCGGTGACCAGCACCACGACCGGCTGGGCGAGCGGCGCACCCTGCGCGCCCTGCTGGCCGCCGCCCGTCGCGAGCGCGAGCACGCTCGCCGCGCGCGGGGCGACCGTCACCGTCGCCGAGGTGTCGCCGTTGAGCGCCGGCGCGGTGACGAGCAGCCGATACGTGCCCGCGCGGGGCAGGCGGAAGTCGTTGAAGGTCGCTATGCCGGCGACTGCACGCACGCGCGAGACGCCGGTGATCGTGGCGCCGCCGGGCGCGACGGCGAAGCCGAGGAAGACCGAGTCGGCGTAGGTGGGGTCGAGCGTCGTGGCGCCCGGGAGCCGCGCCTCGACGAGCAGCGTCCCGATGCTGTCGCCGGCCAGGTAGTTCGCGCCGACCTGCTGCGTGATGCGCAGCTGGTTGGCGGCCGGCTGCGTCGCGGTGGCGCCCACGACGAGGTTCGGCACGCCCGGGCTGCTCACCGTGACGCTCTGGGCGCCCGGCGCGCCGCCCAGCGTCCAGGTGAACGAGAACACCCCGACCGCGTCCGTCACGCCGGACGCCGGGTCGGCGACGCCGACGGTCGCCGTCACCGTGATGGGCGCGTTCGCGAGCGGCTGCCCGTCGGTGGCGAGGAGGCGCACCGAGACGTTCTGCGGGAGCGTCGTCAGCGGCGCCGCCGTCTGGCCGCCGCCGGAGATCACGCTCAGCGCGCCGGCGCGCGGGAGCACGACGATCGTCGCGGTGTCGTCGTCGGCGCCGGTGGGGAGCTGCACCCGCACCCGCGCGCTCCCGCGGAGCGCCGTCGTCACGCCGGTGCCGCCCGTGGGCGCGTTGAGCGTCGCGTGCGCCGGGTCGAGCACGGCGTAGACCAGCGGGACGCCGGTCATCGGCGTGCCCTGGCCGTCGTACGCCGTCGCGGTGACGGTGAAGGGGTCCCCCGCGACCACGGTGGTCGATTCGACCGCGACGGCGACCGACGCGGCCGTCGCACCGGGGCCGACGTACGTGAGAGGAACGCTCGCCGGCGGCGGCGGTGGCGAGCCCGCCGAACGCGGCTGCGCTGTCACCGCGATCGGGCCGCCGCGGAAGACGGTGTCGCCCTGCGCGTTCACGTACGCGAGCGAGAGCGTCATCGGCTCGCCGCTGCTGGGCGCCGTGGGCGAGAGCGGCACGCTGAGGCTGAGCGCGACCGAGTCGGCGTTCGACGGGAACGCGATGAGCGTGTCGAGTGCGACGCTGCCGTCGCTCCGGCGGAACACCACGCGCACGCGCTCGAACGGGATCACGGAGCCCGCACCCTGGGCCACCGACGCGAGCGGCCCCGGGAACTCCGCGATGAACGACAGCCCGGTCGCGAAACGCACCCCGGCTCCGGGCCCGGTGACCTCACGACCGCAGGACAGCAGCGAGAGCGCGAGGAGACCGACCGCGGCGACGAACCCACGCGGGGTCAGGCGACGGTCTGGGAACGGCGACATCTCCCCCGAAGCTACGGTCCCCGTCGCTCGGCGTCCAACGCCCCAGGTCACAGAACGACCACGGGCCGCAGCACAAGTCGCTGCGGCCCGCTGTCACGCTTCTTGACGGTCAGGCCTGGCGCGCCGCGTGGACCCGGACCACCGGCTCCGCGCGGCCGCGCGGGTCAGCGCACCGCCGCGGGCGGCTGCCGCTGGGCGGGCGTGCAGGCGCGCCACTCCGCCGGCTGGCCGTTGAAGCCGGCGGGGAGGGGGTCGATCACCTGATGCGCCTGGAAGGTCGCGTCCTCGCTGGCGAGGTAGGCCAGCATCGCCGTGAGCGTCGCGTTGTGCTTGAGGTCCGACGCCACGACCTTGTCGAACGTGTCGCGGTCGGTGTGCCAGGTGGTCGACGAGTAGTCCCATCCGAGCGCGCCGAGGCTGTACGCCGGTGCCCTGTGGCAGACGAAGCTCGCATGGTCGCTGCCGCCGGTGGCCTGTCCGCCGGTGGGCTGGAACCGGATGAAGCGGGTGAGCTCGTTGGGGATCTCCTTGAGGTACCCCTCGAGCCGCGCGCCCGCGCCGGCGATCGGCCCGCCCGAGAGGCTCACGATGCGCCCGGTGCCGTTGTCCTGGTTGAACAGCGCGTGCAGCCCATTCACCACCTCGGGGTGGTCCTCGCTGAAGGCGCGCGAGCCGTTCAGGCCCTGCTCCTCGCCGTTCCAGTGGCCCACGATGATCGTGCGCCGGGGATTCGGGTACACCTGCTTCAGGATGCGCAGCGCCTCGAGCATGGTGATGGTGCCCGTGCCGTTGTCCGTCGCGCCCGACGCCGCGGACCAGGAGTCGAAGTGCGCCGAGAGCACGACGTACTCGTTCGGCTTCTCGGTCCCCTTGAGCTCGGCGACCACGTTGAACACCGGCCGCTCCCCGAGCAGCTCGCTGTCGGTGAACGCCCGCACCCGCGGTCCCTGGCCGGCGCGCGCCATCCGCACGAGGAGGCCGTAGTCCTCGCAGCCGATCGCGAAGGTGGGGACGGTCTGGTTGGGCGAGCCGAAGATCTTGGCGATGCCCGGGTAGTTCGACCACTGGAAGGTGAACACCGCGACCGCGCCCGCCGCCTTCACCTTGTTCCAGAACACCGGCGAGTTGCCGCCCATCGCGACGTTGAGCTGGTTCCAGGCGAGCTGCATCTCCTGCTGCTGCGCGTTCACGCGGGCGAGCTCCTCCGGCGTCGAGAACTCGGCCCACTGCTGCGGCGACCGGCAGGAGAGGCGCGGCACGTTCATCAGGAGGATCCTGCCGCGGACGTTCGGCAGCCATGCATCGAACGCCTCGGGCGTGGTCACGCCCTCGGGGTACGCGACCACCTCGGCCTCCACGGGGCGCGGCGTCGGCGGGCTCCATGCCATCGCGGTGGCCTCGAGCGTCCGCACCCGCGGGGCCACGAGGTCCACGTGCGTGACGCCGCGGTTCCACCCGTACCAGGTGCCGTAGCGCTCGCGCTTGGCGCTCACGCCCCAGGACTGGTACGTCCGCACGAGCCACTCCTGCGCGGCATCCGACTGCGGCGAGCCGGTGAGGCGCTGGCCGAGCGGGTCGAGGAGCACCTGCGCGAGCGTCATGGCCTGCGAGCGGTTCATCCCCTCGTCCCAGAGCCGCTGGATGACGGGGTTCGTCGCGGCGTCCCGCCGCACGTGCGCGGGATACTGGTCGGGCGCGATGGGGTCGGCGGCGCGGTCGCGCGCGGTGGGGGCCGCCGGGCGGCCGGGTTGCGCGAGGAGCGGGGTCGCGGCGAGCGCGAGGAGGGCGAGGGGGCGGACGAGCACGAGCGGATCCTCTGGGAAGTGTGACCTGCGGAAACTACAGCCTGGGCGAGAGCCCGTCGGCGAGCGATGAGCGGTAGGCGCGCCACGCCGGCACCACGCCGACGAGCGTGCCGGCGCCCACGACGAGCGCGAGGTAGCCCCACTCGGTGGCGCCGAGCGGATGGAGCGCGAGGGCGAGGCCGAACCGCGCCTCCACCGCGGCGCGCGCCGCGGCGATGCCGCCGTACACGAGCGCGACGCCGGCCGCGGCGCCGAGCGTCGCCAGGAGCCCCGACTCGAGCACGAGCAGCGCGACGATGGTGCGCGGACCGGCCCCGGTCGCGCGGAGGATGGCCATCTCCCGCCGCCGCGACTCGAGCGAGGCGTAGAGCGCCACGCACATGCCGGTGAGCCCGACGAGCACGGTGAACAGCGCCACGACGCGAAGCCCCACCTCGGCGCTGCCGATGGTCTGCCAGAGCTGCTGCAGCGCGACGCCGGGGATGACCGCGGTGAGCGGCTCGCGCTGGTCCTCGTTCATCTCGCGCTGCAGCTGCAGCGTCTCGAAGCGGTTCCGGGTGCCGACGAGGAAGGCCGTGATCGGGGCCGGGCCCTCGTATGCCGGGGCCGGCGGGCCCATCATCAGGCCACCGCCGGCCTCCTCGGCCTCGTGCATCGCGGTGAGGCCGTCGAGCGTCACGTAGAGCGCGCGGTCGATCGGCGTGAAGGTGCGCGCGATCACCCCACTCACGGTGAACGGATGCGCCTCGTGCTCGGCGAAGCTCACGGCGCCGAGGCCGTGCGCGAGCACCACCGGGTCGCCCACGCCGTAGCCGAGGCGTTCGGCGACGTCACTGCCGATGGCGACGGAGCGGTCGTCCGCGGGCGCGCCGCCGGCGGCGAAGGTCACCTGCTGGTCGCGGAACCGGTACCGCTCGAAGAAGGCCGCCGTCGTGCCGATCACGCGATGGCCGCGGTGCGCGTCGCCAAGCGCGTAGGGGATCGTCCACGCGACCGCGGGGTGCGCCGCCCAGCGCTCGTAGGTGGCCCACGAGACGCTGCCGTTGGGGACCGACATCCCGAAGACGGTCGAGAGCAGCACCTGCGTGGTCCCGCCGCGCGCGCCCACGATCAGGTCGGTGCCGCGGATCGTGCCGGCGAAGCTCTCGCGCACGCCGACGCGGACGTGCTCGATGCCCACGAGCAGCGCGACCGAGAGCGCGATGCTGGCGGCGGTGAGCGCCGAGATGAGGCGCCGGTTGCGGAGCGAGCGCCCGGCGGGGGTGTGGAGTAACACCCGGGGCCGCCGCCCGCGGGCGGCGGGGGGGCGGCGGCCGCCGGCACCGCCTCCGGATCGCGGCCCTCCGCGTGCGCCGCGGACCGGTTGAGTTCGCGCAGCCCCACCGTGCGCGCGAACCGCGCGGCGAGGGAGAGGTCGTGGCTCACGAACACCAGCGCGCTCCCCGCCTCGTCGCACCGCGCGAAGAGGAGCTCGAGGAACCGGTCGCGGCGATCGGCGTCGAGCGCGCTCGTCGGTTCGTCGCACACCACGAGCTCCGGCGCGCCGATGAGTGCCCGCGCCACCGCCACGCGCTGCTGCTGGCCCACGCTGAGCGCGGTCACCGGCTCGTCGAGCAGCCCCGCGATCTCCAGCCGCGCCGCGAGGTGCGCCGCCTCCGCGCCGGGATCGGCGCCGCGGAGCCGGGCGCGTCGCGCCGCCGAGAGGCGGCACGGGAGCGTGATGTTGTCCCGCACCGAGAGGTACGGGATCAGGTTGAACATCTGGAAGACGTAGCCGAGATGCTCGGCGCGGAACCGGTCGCGTGCGCCGCCCGAGAGCCGGCTGAGCTCGGTGCCGAGCACCGCCACCGAGCCGTGCTGCGGCACCAGCACGCCGGCCAGCAGTCCGAGCAGCGTGGTCTTGCCGCTCCCGCTGGGGCCGTGCAGGAAGCAACGCTCCCCGCGCTCGATGGTGAGCGCGGGGAGGTCGAGGACGTCCCGGCCCGCGCGATACGCGAAGCGGACGTCGCGGAGGGCGACCGCCGGCGAGGCGGTCACTTCCCCTGGTAGGGCTTCATCGAGAGCCCCTCGATCTGGAACCCGACCTGCCCATAGGGCGAGTCGTAGTTCGTGATCTTCAGGGTCCCCTCCATCCAGACCGCGTCGAAGAGCCCGAGCTTCACCGACTTCTTGCCGGCCATCTGCACGAACGCCATCTGGTTCGGCGGCGGCGGCGGCGTGTGCACGCAGGCCCCGTAGTACGGCACCAGCAGGAACTCGGCGCCCTCCACGTCGCCATCGTCGAGCGGCACGATGAAGCCGGGAACGCGCACCCGCTGCCCGTCGAGCTTCTTGAGGGTGTCGGTGAGCTTGCCCGTCTCGTAGTCGAGCCCGCCGAGCAGCCGCCAGTCGATGCTGGTGGCGACGGCCGCGGACGCGTTCGCAGGCGCCGCGGGACGCTGCTGCGCCTCCAGCGGTGCCGCCAACGGCGCGGTGAGCAGCGCCAGCGTCACGCCGATGGCGAGCGCGATGTGCGCGCGGGCGGTGGAGCGGAGAGGCAGGTACGGCGGTCGGAGCTTCACGGCGGGACCTCGGTTCCGATGACTGGGCAGGGCGCCCCCGGCCGGTCGCACTCCCCCGGGGGAAGGCACGGGCCATGTCGAAATTACACCGCCGGGACCGCGTTCGTTGACCCGGCGCGCGCCCCGTCCCGCGAGGCGAGGACGCTCTCCACCAGGTTCCGCTTGGCGTAGTCGCCGGCGCTCACGAGCGCGGTGAGGTCGCCGCGCCCGAGGACCTCGGCCGTGATCGCGCGCACGCCCATGCCGGCGGCGGCGTGCCGCTCGATGGCGCCCACCACGTCGTCGATCCACTGCGCCTTCGCGCGGAGCTGCTCGGCGGGGCGCTCCACCGGGCCGCGGTGCGCGTCGAAGAAGCGCGCGGGCTCGAGCGCCGCGACCCGGCGCAGCACGGCGGCCTGGCCGCGGACGTCCTCGCCCGGATGCGCGATCCGCACCTTCACGCCGATGTACAGGTCGCCCCCGAAGAGCGTGCCGCGCTCGCGGTCCCACACCACATGGTGGTCGGCCGTGTGCCCCGGCGCCGGCACCAGTTCGAGCGCCTCGTGCGCGAAGGGCGCCGGGGTCGCGGTGAGCCGCGGGGCCGGGCCCCAGGTGTGCCGGCGGTACCTCCCCACGCGCCCCGGCTGGCGCAGCCGGTCGAGGGTCGCCGGGGCCATGCCCACCGGCAGGCCGCGGGCCGCGAGCGCGGCGACGTTCCCTGCGTGGTCCTCGTGGTGGTGCGTGACGAGCACGCCGTCGATGCCGGTGCCCGCGCCGCGCGCCGCGTCGAGCCAGCGCGCAAGGTCGGGCCACGCGTACGGGAAAGCCGTGTCGACGAGGACGCCGCGCACGAGGTACGCGCTCACCTCGTACCCGAAGGCGCGGCTCAGGCGTGACGCACAGCGCAGGCGCGTCACGTCTCCGGAGGAGATCACGTCGAGCATCGCTTGAAGGATAGCCGCGCGCGCGCTACCTTTCGGCCCAGATGCAGGACGCCACCCGGCGCCCGGCCGACCACGGCCGGGCGTCGGATTTTTCTACACCCCGTCCCGGCGGCCCGAATGATCGAGGCGCTCAAGCAGAAGCTCACCGACGAGGCGGAGAAGCTCCGCTTCGAATTGAACGTCACGCTCCCCAACGAGATCCGGAAGGCGGTCGAGCTCGGTGACCTCCGCGAGAACTCGGAGTACAAGGCCGCGCTCGAACGCCAGCAGTTCGTGCAGGCGCGCCTCGGGCACCTCACCCAGCGCCTCTCCAAGCTCTCGGCGATCGACGAGTCGCAGATCGCCACCGACGCGGTGGGGATGGGGTCCAAGGTCGTCGTCGAGGACCAGGACACCAAGTCGCGCGAGAAGTACCACATGATCTTCGGCGATGCCGAGGACTTCGACGACGGGCAGGTGACCATGTCGTCGCCGATCGGCCGCGCCCTGCTCGGCAAGAAGGT
>CAZPJF010000074.1:0-12164 GCA_964586095.1 uncultured Gemmatimonas sp.
TCACCATCACGAACGGCGGCGTCTTCGGCTCGCTCATCTCCACGCCGATCATCAATTATCCGCAGGTCGCGATCCTCGGCCTGCACAAGACGCAGGACCGCGCGGTCGTCATCGACGGACAGGTGGTCGTGCGGCCCATGATGTACGTCGCGCTCAGCTACGACCACCGCATCATCGACGGGCAGCAGGCGGTGCTGTTCCTGGTGCGCGTGAAGGAGCTGATGGAGGATCCGGCCGCGATGCTGATCGATGAATGACGCGGTAGGCGGGAGGCCGCGGGTCAACGCAGCGCGAGCGAACTGATCGCCGCCCGGAGCCACCACGGTTCCGGGCGGTGCGTCGTCTGGAGGGTGCCGGCGAGGGCACCGAGGCGGCGGGCCAGCTCGAGACGCGCGAGGCGCGTGCCCGACGGCAGGCCGTGCGTGCGGAGGGCGGCCAGCGCGGCGCGGAGGGCGGCGACGGATCCGAGGTCGTCGGTGCGGCGCGGCGCGGGGTCGTCGGGGAAGCACTCGGCGCGCGCGATGCGGAGCGACGCGGACAACCCGAACTCGAGGCGCGCGAGGTAGTCCGCCGTGCAGCGGGAGGGCGGGATGAGATGCACGAGCCGCTGGGCCGCCACCACGCCCACCTCCTCGCCCGCCGCGACCGCGCCGAGGATGATCTGCGCATCGTCGCCGGCCGAGAGCGTCGCACCATGGCGGCCGGTGAGCGAGTAGCGCCCGCTCGTCGTGGCCTCGGCCCATCGTTCCATCGCCGCCCGGCGCGTGACCAGGCCGGAGCCCACGGGGAAGAAGGGCGCCCAGGTGGTCGCGCGTCCGAACTCGTCGCGCCCGTGCGCGCGCTCCTGGAAGAACGGCCGCATGGTGCGTTCGACCCACGGAGCCACCGGACCGGTGAACTCGACCGCGATGGTGCCCGCACCCCAGACGCCCGCCTCGGGGCGCGACTCGGCGGTGCACACCAGGTGCAGGAGGTAGTCGCGGTCCGGGACGTTGTCGTCGTCGAACCAGGCGAGCAGGTCACCGCGCGACTCCCGCAACCCGAGTCGTCGGGCGACCGAGAGCCCCGGTACGTCGGCGCGCACGATGCGCGCCCACGGCACGCGGGTGAGGAACACCTGCTCCTCCGCGCGCATGGCGAGCGGGTGTGCGGACGCCGAGTCGACGAGCACGTACTCGCGGTCCCACCCCGCGGGGACCCGCAGCGCCTCGACGGCCACCAGCACGCGCCGCAGCAGGTCCGGGTGCGGGTCGCGGGTGCAGGTCACGAGCGAGAGCAGGGGCATCGTGCCGGGAACATACTGCGACGGCGTGCACCGCGATCGATGCGTCGTTCACCGCGCCCCGCGTGGTGAACGGCCGTTCCCGCCCCACTCCCCGGCATCATTAGATTGCACGCACTCCCGAACCCCGACGCCCGTGCCCGACCCGACCCTCTCCCCGGACCTCGTCGTCATCGGCGGTGGCCCCGGCGGCTATGTCGCCTCGATCCGCGCCGCGCAGCTCGGCCTCTCCGTCGTCTGCGTCGAGCTCGACAAGACCCTCGGCGGCACCTGCGTCAACGTCGGGTGCATCCCCTCCAAGGCCCTCCTCGGCTCCTCCGAGCACTACGAGTTCGCCAAGCACCACGCGGCGGAGCACGGCATCGAGATCGCCGGCGTCACCCTCGACCTCGCGCGCATGATGAAGCGCAAGGACGACGTGGTCGCGCAGAACACCAAGGGAGTCGAGTTCCTCTTCAAGAAGAACAAGGTCACCTGGGCCAAGGGCTTCGGGACGCTCAAGCCCGGCAACGTGGTCGAGGTGAAGGCGCTCGACGGGAGCGTCACGAGCTACCGGCCCAGGCACGTGATCATCGCGACCGGTTCCGTGCCGATGGAGCTCCCCTTCCTCCCGTTCGACGAGGAGCGCGTGCTGTCCAACGTGGGGGCGCTGCGGATCCCCGAGGTGCCGAAGCACCTCATCGTGATCGGCGGCGGAGTGATCGGCCTCGAGCTCGGTTCCGTGTGGCGCCGCCTCGGGGCGATGGTCACCGTCATCGAGTACGCGCCGAGCATCCTCCCCGGCAATGATGCCGACATCATCAAGGACGCGACGCGGATCCTCACGAAGCAGGGCCTCGAGCTGCACACGGCGACCAAGGTGACCGGTGGGCACCGCGAGGGGCCGCGCGTCGTGGTGAGCACGGAGAAGGATGGCGCCGCGCGCACCTTTGGCGCGGACTACGTGCTCGTCTCCATCGGCCGGCGCCCCGCGCTCACCGGGATCGACGCGCAGGCGCTCGGCCTCCGCCTCGGCGCGCGCGGCGAGATCGCGGTCGACGACCGCATGCGCACCAACCTCCCCAACGTCTACGCCATCGGCGACGCGGTGGGCGGCAAGCTGCTCGCGCACAAGGCCGAGGAGGAGGGCGTGATCGCGGCCGAGGTGATCGCGGGGAAGCCGGTGCACATGCACTACCACAACATGCCGGGCGTGGTCTACACGTGGCCGGAGATCGCGACCTGCGGCCTCACCGAGGCCGAGGTGAAGGCGAGCGGGCGCGCGTACAAGGTGGGCAAGTTCCCGTTCAGCGCGAACGGCCGCGCGCGCACCATGGGGAGCACCGAGGGCTTCGTGAAGTTCGTGACCGACGCGCGCACCGACGAGATCCTCGGCTGCCACATGATCGGCCCGAACGTGAGCGACCTGCTGAGCGAGGTGGTGCTGGCGATGGAGTACCGCGGCACCGCGGACGACGTGGGCGCGACGGTGCACTCGCACCCGACGCTCAGCGAGGTGGTGAAGGAGGCGGCGCTCGGGGCGTTGGGGCGGGCGCTGCACATGTAGGCGTGCGTGCGGCCTGCCGCCTGCCATCCGCCTCAGCCGAGGTACCGCTCCTGGATGACGCCGAGGTGGTGCAGCAGGTGGCCGGCCGTGATCCACGCGAGCGCACGCACCGTGATCGGCTTCCCGTTCGCGTTCCCGCTGCGCGACCACGCCTCCTCCGGCAGCCCCTCGAACAGCGTCACCGACGCCTCGCGCACCGACTCGAGCTCGTTCATGAGCGAGTCGAGCGCGCGCCCGTTCGCGCCGCTCACCGGCGCATAGGCCTGCTCGTCCCAGCCGGGGAGCGGCGTCGCGTCGCCGCGCCCGATGCGCAGCGCGCGGTACGCGAAGATGCGTTCGGCGTCCGCGCAGTGGAGCAGCACCTCCTTCAGCGTCCACTTCCCCGGCGCGTACGCCCGCTCCGCCGCGGCGTCGCTCACGTCGTGCAGCAGCGCCGCGGCGATCTCCGCGCCGCCGATCAGCGCTTCCACCACGTCGCCGTCCGGCACCTGGGCCACGTATCCGGCATAGAAGGGTGGATACTCGTCGGGGCTCGGACGGACGGAGCGGAACGCGGCCACGGGATCCTCGGGAGGGCGGGTGCGGGAATCTAACGCACGAAGGGCCGCCCATCGGGCGGCCCTTCCGGTCCCACACGGCGCGCGGCCGCTCAGTCGTCCGCGAGCTTCTTCAGGATCTGCTGCGGCACGTGCGCGGGCGTCGCCATCCGGCGCCGGCGGCCGGCCTCGGCGTTGATCCGCTTCCAGAGCTCGAGCTCGCGCTCGGCGGCGGAGAGCGCCTTCTCGTTGACGGGCTCGCCATCGAGGTAGGCGTGCACCGCATCCGGGAGCTCGGAGCGCGGCGGCGTCACCTCGCGGTCGGACGTGACCGGCTCGGCCTGCTGGGCCGGGCGGGACTCTGACGCCGGCTGCGCGGCATCGCGGGGTTCGAGCGGATCATGCTGCATCACGAATACCGATCCTCCAGGAGCTTCTGCAGCGCCTCGCGGGCGCGATGGACTCGCATCTTCAGGGCACCGACCGTCGCGTCGAGCAGCTCGGCCATCTCCTCGTACGAGCGGCCCTCGACGTGCTTCATCACGAACGCTTCCCGCAGCGAGGCCGGGAGGGCGGACAGCGCGCCGTCGAGGTCGCGCCGCATCTCTCCCCGGTCGAGTTCCTCCTCCGGTGTCTCCAGCCCCGAAGGTTGGTCGTCCTCCTCGTAGCTCAGGTGCGTGCGCCGGATGTTCTTGAGCCAGTCCTTGCACCCATTCGCGACGATCCGGAACACCCACGCATCGAACCGGCCCCGCACCTCACCCAGGTGATGGAACGCCTTGATGAACGAGACCTGCAGGATGTCCTCCGCGACGTCCGCGCTGCCCGTCATCCCGTAGGCGTGGCGATACAGCGGGTCGCTGTAGCGCTCGATCAGGATCCCGAAGGCGTTGCGGTCCCCGGCGAGCACGCGGTCGATGACCGCCTGATCGGCGTCGAGTGGATCGGTCGGTGGCGTCGATTCGGCAGCGGTCCCTGGCACGACGCTAGTGTAACCCACGCGCCGCGCATCGGACAGTGCCTTTCCCCACCGATCGCCCCCCTCGAACCCAGGGCGTCGCAATGGAGGGACGAGCCGGTCCCGGGAAGGTCACGACCGGCACGCGCCCCACCCCAGGGCGCGCACCTGCACCCCGTGCTCGTCGAGGCATGGCGGCGGGCGGCGCACCGTGCCGGGCGCCTGGGGCGCGACTCCCGTGAGCGGCGACGCCGAGACCTCGCGCAGCGCTTCGAGCACCGGCTTCACGACGCCGCAGGGCACGCCCGCCGCCTCGAGCCGCGCGATCCAGTGCGCCGCCGGCGCGCCGCGCACGCAGCCGGCGATCGCCGCCACCACGCGGCCCCGCGCCGCGAGCCGCCCCGCGTTCGTCGACAGCGTGCGGTCGGCGGTGAGCGCGTCGAGTCCGAGCGCGCGCGCGCAGGCCGCGAACTGCGCGTCGCTCCCCACCGCGATCACGAGCGGCCGGTCGGCCGCGTCGAAGAGCTGGTACGGCACGAGGTTCGGGTGCGCGTTGCCCCACCGCGCCGCCTCCTGTCCGGAGACGAGCGCGTTCTGCGCGACGTTCACGAGCGCCGCCGTCGCGCTGTGCGCGAGCGAGACGCTCAGTCGGCGGTGCGCGACGCTCGGCGCGGCCGTGCGTCCCACCAGCGCCGCGAGGATCGCGATCGCCGCGTCCTTCCCCGCGAGCACGTCGGCGAGCGCCACGCCGACCTTCATCGGCGCGCCCTCGGGCTCCCCCGTGATCGCCATCCACCCCGACTCCGCCTGCACCACGAAGTCGTAGCCGGGACGCGGGCTCTCGAGCCCGAATCCGGTGATCGTGCACCAGACGAGCCGCGGGTGCCGCGCCAGCATGGACTCGGCGCCGAGCCCGCGGCGCTCGAGCGTGCCCGGCCGGAAGTTCTCGATCACCACATCCGCGCCGGCGATGAGGCGTTCGATGAGCGCGCGGTCGGCGTCGGCGGCAAGGTCGGCGGCCACCGAGAGCTTGTTGCGGTTGGCGGCGAGGAAGTACGCACTCTCGCCCCGCGCGTCGAACGGGGGTCCCCAGCCACGGGTCTCGTCGCCGGTGGCGGGGCGCTCGACCTTGATGACGTCGGCTCCGAGATCGCCCAGGATCATGCCGGCGAGCGGTCCGGCGAGAACACGCGACAGATCGAGTATTCGGACGCCGGAGAGCGGTAGAGTTTTCATACTGGCTTTATGGTGTTCCTTTCAAGGCACGAAAGTAATGCTGGAACGGCGCGAAGACCACCGCAATTATCGGCGATTGTACTACTTGCGTACAAGCTGAAAAATCATATACTTGCGGCCGTTCATTTCGCGCAGCACCTCGCAACGGAAGCCACCCAATGCCCGATACCGCGAAGCCGGCTGAACCGGCCGCTCCCGCCACCCCGCCCAAGCGCCACCCCGGTCACCGCGGTCAGGACGTCCGCGACACCGTCGCCGAGATGGCGGCGAAGGCGCACGAGATCTCCCTCGAAGCCGGCTCCAAGATGGCCGCCGCGATGAAGGACGTCGTCGGCGCGGCCGCCGGCCTGGTCGCCTTCTCCATCGAGAGCGCGCGCGACCTCGTCCAGTATATGGTCCGCCGCGGCCAGATGACGCAGGACGAGGCCGACAAGCTCGTCCGCGAGGCGGAGGAGGCCTGGCTCAAGAAGAACAAGGGCAAGACGCTGCCGAAGGTCTCGGCGCCTGCCGCGCCGGCGGCCGCGAAGCCGGTGGCGGCCGCCAAGCCCGCCGTGGTCGCCAAGCCCGCGGCGGCCGCGAAGCCGGTCGCGAAGTCGCCGGCCAAGCCCGCGCCGAAGCCGGCAGCCAAGGCGCCCGCGAAGAAGGCCGCGCCGGCGGCGAAGAAGCCGGCCGCGAAGAAGCCCGCGCCCAAGAAGTAGCGCCGCGCGAGCGCGGCGCCACCGGCGCCGGGCCAGTCCCGCCAGCCACGACGAGAGCGCACCTTTCTGGTGCGCTCTCGCGCGTTTGACCCCGCTCCGCTCCACCTCGCCCGCCTCGATCGTGCCCAGCATCCCTCGCGGCGACGCCCTCGCGCTCACGCGCGCCCTCGTCGCCGTCGATTCCCGCAATCCCTCGCTCGCCGCCGGTGCGCCCGGCGAGCGCGCGGTCGCCGAGTTGCTCGCGCAGGTGCTCCGCGACTGGGGCTGCCAGGTGGACCTCCTCGAGGCCGCGCCGGGACGCCCCAACGTCGTCGCGCGCATCGGGGGGGGCCATGGCGGCCGCTCGCTCATGCTCAACGGCCATCTCGACACCGTCGACGTGGCCGGCATGACGCACGCGCCCTTCACTCCCGCCGAGCGCGACGGCCGCCTCTATGCGCGCGGTGCCACCGACATGAAGGCGGGCATCGCGGCCATGTGTGCCGCCGCCGTGCGCGCGGCCGACACCGGCCTGGGCGGCGAGGTCATCATCGCGGCGGTGGCGGACGAGGAGTACGAGAGCCTCGGCACGCGCAGCCTGCTCGCGGCGGGCCTCACCGCGCACGCGGCGATCGTCACCGAACCCACGCGCCTCGCGATCTGTCCCGCGCACCGCGGCTTCGCCTGGGTCGACGTCACGGTCGAGGGGCGCGCCGCGCACGGCTCGCGCTACGACGTGGGCGTGGACGCGATCACGCACGCCGGGCTGCTGCTCGCGGAGCTCGACGCGCACCAGCGGGCGGTGCTCACGCGGCGCACGCACCCGCTGCTCGGTCACGCGTCGCTGCACGCCGGCACCATCAGCGGCGGCATCGGCATCTCCACGTATCCCGACCGCTGCGCGATGAGCCTCGAGCGGCGCACGCTGCCCGGCGAGCGCGGCGCGGACTTCGCGCTCGAGGTCGAGGGCGCGATCGCGCGCGCGCGGGCCCGCACCCCGGAGCTGCGCGCCACCGTCACGCGCGGCCTCGTGCAGGAGCCGAACGACGTGGCGCTCGACCATCCGATCGTGACCGCGCTGCAGGCGGCCTGCGCCGGGGAACGCGCGCCCGCGCGCGTGGAGGGACTCTCCTGCTGGACCGACGCGGCCCTCCTCACGGCGGCGGGCATCCCCGCCGTCTGCTACGGGCCGGGCGACATCGCGCTCGCGCACGCCGCGGAGGAGTGGGTGCGCACCGACGAGATCGTGCGCGCCACCGCGGTGCTCACGCGCCTCGTTGCCGCCTGGTGCGGCCCCAAGGGGGTCGCGTGGGGCAGCTGACGGTCAAGCAGTACGACGCACTCGAGCGGGCGATCGTCGACGGCTCGCGCATCGCCGTGCTGCGCCGCGGCACGGAGTACATCGTGATCCCCGAGCGGCTCGCCACGGAGGGCGGCGCCGAGGCGATCATCGCGCGGCATCCCACCACCGGCGCGCGGCTCGTGCTGCGGCTCGACGAGACCGACGCGCTGGACGTGGTGCGATGAGCGCGCGCTTCAAGCTGGTCGCGATCTACGCCGACGAATCGTGCCTCGGCAACGGCAAGGCCGGCGACAACCCCGGCGGCGCCGGCGTGCTCGCGGAGTACCGGCACCTCGACGGCCGCATCACGCGGCGCGACCTCTGGATCAGCGAACCCGCCACGACCAACAACCGGATGGCGCTCCGGTCGGTGATCGAGGCCTTCCGCGGGCTCGGCGCCAAGGACGGCCGGTTCAGCGTCCAGTTCACGACGGACTCGCGCTACATCGTGGACGGGCTCACCTCGTGGGTGTTCGGCTGGGCGCGCAACGGCTGGACGCGCAAGACCGGGCCGATCGAGAACCTCGCGCTCTGGCGCGAGGCGATCGCCGCGGTGGACGGGCACGAGGCGTTGTGGCAGTGGGTGAAGGGCCACGCCGGGCATCCGCAGAACGAGTACGCCAACGACCTCGCGGTGCGCGCGGCCACCGAGCAGACGCGCTCGGAGGGCTTCCTCCCCTCGGGCTTCGACGCCTGGCTCGCGGCGCGGCGCGCCAAGGGTGGCGCCCGCGGCGAGGTCGCCCCCTTTCCCGATGGCGACCGGTTCCGGGCGTCGGCATCTTTGCCCCGCGTGGGGTGACACTCGACCCAGGGGCTTCGTGGACGTCATCGACCTGCTCTTCCGTCGTCTGGTCCTCGCCGCGCGCGCCGCGGGCGCGCTCGAGCGCCCGGTGACCGTGGGCGAGATCCTCGACACCTTCGTGCCCTATGGCGCCGCGCGGCGCGACGGGGGCCTCGACACGCACGACGACTACCTGCACGGCCTCATGCGGCTCGCGTCCGGCGAGCGCTCGCTGCTCTTCGGCGACGACCTCATGCAGGACGACCTCAAGGCCGAGCTCGAGACGCCCAACCCCGACCTCTCGGTGCTGCGCACCTACGCGCAGACGAAGGTGCGGATCTCGAGCGCCGGGGTCACCAAGGTGCTCGAAGGGGACACGGCGATCGACCTCCGGCCGCCGACCCCGCTCACGCCGGCGGCGCGCGTCCCGCCGGCGCCGGAACCGCGGGGCTCCACGCCCCTCGCCGGCGGCCTCGCGGTACCGCGCCCCGCCACCCCCACGCAGCCGCGCGCCTCCGCACCCGTCCCGGCGTCCGGCGAGCCCGCGGGCGGACAAGCGGCGGAGCCGCGCACGCAGCCCGCGCGGCGCGACGCCCCGGGCGAGCCGTTCACCGAGCCGCGGCGCGCGGGAGGGCTCGAGTCGGCCTTCGCGGCGTATCAAGGGAGCCAGCAGGCCCCCGGCACGGACGAGGGCGGCTGTCCGTATTGTGCCCAGGCGCTCCCCACGGGTCGCCAGGTCAAGTTCTGCCCGTCGTGCGGGCAGAACCTCCTCGTGAAGCGCTGCCCCGGCTGCAGCGCGGAGATCGAAACCGGATGGAAGTTCTGCGTCACCTGCGGTCGCAAGGCCTGATCGTCCTCGCCCTCGCCCTCGCGCTCGCACTCGGCGGGTGCGCGGGGACCCAGACCTCGGCCGCGCCGTTGCGCCCCACGGCCGCGGGACCGCGCTGGCCGGTCAAGACGCGCGAGCACGTGGACCTCTGGCTGCACGGCTTCGCGCTGCTCCAGGACGACACAGCGACCGTGCCGCTCTTCGCGCGCGGGTACCGCGACGCGGCGCTCGTCGCGAAGAACAGCCGCGGCGTCTACACGGCGCTCGACTCGGCCCGCGCCTCGCTGAGCGCCACGCTCCGCAGCCGTCCCGCGCTCGAGGGCGCGCAGTTCCTCGCACTCTACTTCGGCAGCTGGGACGAGCTGCGCCAGGCGATCGACTACTTCGTGAAGGCCGAGGGCGAGCCCCGGAACGCCTCCAACCGCGAGGTGCAGGGGATCATCGCGTTCCTCGCGCAGGCCTTCCCGCGCCGGGAGGACCGCGCGTTCGCGGACCAGTTCATGCGCGCCCTGCACGCCGAGCACGAGCGGTTCCACCATCAGTGGTGGCTCGAGCAGCAGCGCGCGCGCACGGCCGGGCTCGCGCGGGCCGATTCACTCTGGCAGGCGACGTGGCGTCCCGCGCTGCAGCCGTACCTCAACCACACGCAGCAGGCGAACGGCGACCTGATCGTGTCGCAGGTCATCGGCGGCGAGGGGCGCGCGGTCGCGGGATCGAAGAACCAGGGCCAGGTCGCGGTCGCGTGGCCCGCGAGCGCCGATTCGGCCGAGGTGCTGCTCTTCACGTTCGCGCACGAGGCGGCCGGGGCGATCGCGCAGGTGGCGGTGAACGACCACCTCACGCCGGCGCAGCAGCGCGAGGGGGCGGGCGCGCGGCTCTCGTCGATCGGCCTCGTGCGCGGCGGCGCGCTGCTGGTGGAGAAGCTCGACCCGGCGCTCGCGGAGCGCTACGCGCGGTTCTACCTCGCGCAGGCCGGCAAGCCGGTGCCGCCGGGCGACGCCCTGGCGGCGCTCGCCGCCGCGTTCCCGATGCCCGAGGAGATGATCGCGTCCATGAAGCGGCAGGTCGCGCTCTCCTTCACCGGGATCTGACCGTGGCCGACCTCCCGGCCCCGCTCCTCCCGCGCGCGGCGCTCGAGCGCGTGCTGCTCCGTGCGGCGGAGCTGCACGCCGCCAGCGGGGAGGTGCCGGAGACGATGACCGAGTCCGACCTGCTCGCGCTGGCCCACGAGGTCGGGATCTCGCCGCTCGCGGTGCGGCAGGCGCTCGCCGAAGAGCGGATGCGCGTGACGCTCCCCGACGAGCGCGGGCTCGCGGCGGCGATCGCGGGCCCGGCGGTGTTCGTGGCATCGCGGGTGGTGCCGGGCACGGCCAAGGAGGTGCTCGCCCGGCTCGACCGCGACCTCCAGCGCGACGAGAACCTCGCGGAGCGGCGCCGCTTCCCCGACCGCATCGTCTGGGCCGCGCGCGGCGGCTTCGCCGGCGCGGTGCGCGAGCTGGTGCAGCTCGACGGGCGCGGGTTCCCGCTCGCGAAGGCCGACGAGGTGAGCGCGACGGTGATCCAGGTGGAGCCGGGCAAGGTCCACGTGCGCGTGGAGGCCACCACGGCGGCTCGGCGCACCGCGGCCGTGCGGAACGGCATGCTCGGCGTGCTCGCCGGGGGCGCGATCGGTGCGGTGCTGCTCGCGCTGAACGTGTTCGCGCCGGTCGCGATCGCGGCGGCGGCGGTGGTGGGCGTGAGCGCACCGCTGCTGGCGCGCGGCAGCTATCGGCGCGGCGCACGCCGGACGCAGCTCGCGGTGGAGCAGTCGCTCGACCGGCTCGAGTTCGCGGAGCCGCGGAAGCCCGGGCTGCTCGACCAGCTCCTCTCGCCGGGGCGCTGAACGCCCACGGCGCACCACGGCGCGCCGTGCGACCGCGCTCGGCGGCGCGTCGCCCCGCCGCGCGCGCTGCCGCTCCCCGGCGCGCCTGACCCGACTGGTCGCCCCGTCCCGTCCCTCCTAGCTTACGCGCGATGAGCCGCGCGGTGGCCCCATTCCTCCCCGCCGCGGATCCGCCCGCGCGGATCCGCGAGGCCGCGCGCTTCGCGCACGACATCCTCCCCGAGGTGTCGCGCACCTTCGCCATCAGCATCCGTTTCCTCCCCGGCACGCTCGGGACGGCGGTGAACGTCGCCTACCTGCTGTGCCGCATCGCGGACACCATCGAGGACGACAACTCCACCGCACCCGCACGGCGCGCCGAGCTGCTCGAGCGGTTCCTGCGCACGCTCGACGACCGTGACGCGGCGGAGGCGTTCCCGGCGGAGGCCGCGGCGCTCCAGGGCGACCCCGCGCACCTCCGCCTCGTGCGGCACACCGATCTCGTGCTGGTGCTCTTCCGCACGCTCCCCCCGCGCACCCGCGAGCGCGTCGCGCACTGGGTCCGCGAGATGGGCCTCGGCATGGCGAAGTTCGTGCGCACCTACCCCGGCGGGATCCGCATCCAGACGCTCGCCGAGTACAAGGAGTACTGCTACTACGTGGCGGGGACGGTGGGCTGCATGCTCACGGAGCTCTGGCACGAGCACGCGCGGGCGGTGGGGAAGCGCGAGTTCGACCGGCTCTGGGTGAAGTGCCAGGCCTTCGGCGAGGCGCTGCAGACGGTGAACATCCTGAAGGACATCGCCTGGGACGCCCAGCACGAGAACTCGATCTACATCCCGGCGGCCGACCTGGCGCGGCATGGGAGCGGGCACGAGACGCTGCTGAGCCCCGCGCATGTGGAGCACAACCACAAGGCGGTGGCGCACTTCATCGACCTGGCGCGGCACGATCTCGACGACGCGCTCGAGTACACGCTCCTGATCCCGCGGCGCGCATTCCGGATCCGCGCGTTCTGCGTGCTGCCGCTGCTCTTCGCCTATGCCACGCTCCGCGACCTGAGCGGCTCGCGCGCGATGCTCGAGGTGGGCGGGCAGGTGAAGATCTCGCGGCGCG
>CAZPJF010000075.1:0-12147 GCA_964586095.1 uncultured Gemmatimonas sp.
CTGTTCGAGATGCTGCGCGTCCCCGGGCTCGGGCCGTCGCGCATCCGGCGGATCCACGAGGGCCTCGGGATCGACACGCTGCAGGAGCTCGAGGAGGCCGCGCGCGACGGGCGGCTCGCCAAGCTCCCCCGGTTCGGGGCCCGCACGGCGGAGCAGGTGCTGCGCGGCATCGCCTGGCTCAAGGAGAGCGGCGCGCAGGTGCTGCTCCCCCATGGCCGCGCCGAGGCGGAGCGGCTCCTCGCCGTGGTGCGGCGGCAGCCGGGCGTGGCGCGGGCCGAGATCGCGGGCGCCGTGCGGCGCCACTGCGAGACGGTGCGCGAGGTGGAGATCGTCGCGGCGTGCGTCCGCGAGCCCGAGGCCGTCGCCGCCGCGCTCGCGCGCGCACCCGGCGTGCGCGACTCGGTGGGGAGCGGCACGCGCGAGGTCGCGATCCGCTACGACGACGGCATCCGGCTCGTGCTCCACTGCGTGCCCGCCGACGAGTTCGTGGTCACGTGGTTCCGCGCGACGGGCTCCGAGGCGCACGTGCAGGAGGTCGCGGCGCGCGCCGCGCGGCGCGGCCTCGCGCTCGACGCGCACCACCTCCGCCGGGCCGACCGCTCGGCGATGGCCCTCGCCGACGAGCCCGCGCTGTACGCGGCGATCGGGCTCCCGTGGCTCCCGCCCGAGCTGCGCGAGGGCATGGGCGAGGCGGGCGCGGCCGCGGAGGGAACGCTCCCGCGCCTGATCGAGCTCGCCGACATCCAGGGCGTGCTGCACTGCCACTCGCAGTACTCCGACGGCGGCGCGACGATCGCCGAGCTCGCCGCGGCGGCGCGCGCGCGGGGATGGCGCTACCTCGGCATCAGCGACCATTCGCAGAGCGCGTTCTACTCGGGGGGGCTCACGGTCGAGTCGCTCGAGCGGCAGCACGAGGAGATCGACGCGATCAACGCGACCTTCCACGACTTCCGCGTGCTCAAGGGCGTGGAGGCCGACATCCTGCCCTGCGGGCGGATCGACTACCCGGTGGAGGTCCTCGACCGCTTCGACTACGTGATCGCGAGCGTGCACTCGCGGTTCGGGATGAACGCGGCGCAGATGACCGACCGCGTGCTGAAGGCGATGGAGGACCCGCACATGGCCGTCCTCGGGCACCCGACCGGGCGGCTGCTGCTGACGCGGGAGCCGTACGCGATCGACATGGACGCGGTGCTCGCGCGGGCCGGCGCGCTGGGCGTGGCGGTGGAGCTCAACGCCGACCCGCACCGGCTCGACCTCGACTGGCGCCTGGCGCGCAAGGCGCGGCAGCACGGCGCGCGGATCGAGATCGGCCCCGACGCGCACTCGGTGGACGGGCTCGAGAACATGCAGCTCGGGATCGGGATGGCGCGCAAGGCGTGGCTCGGCGCCGAGGACGTGGTGAACACCATGGGCGCCGGCGACTTCGTGGAGTTCGCCACGCGCCGGCGCCTCGCGCGCACCTCGGCCTGACGCGCGTGGCCCGAAGCGACCGCTCCAAGGCCACGCGCCCGAAGCGCACCCGCGGCAGGACCGATCGCGCCAAGCCCGATCGCGCCGAGCCCGGGTCGCCGGTGCCCGCTCGTCCCGCGACGCGGCGCCCGGCGCGGAAGGCCGCCGCCCGCCTTCGCGGCGCCGCGCTCGTCGCCCACGCGCGCGAGATCCAGCGCCGTCTCGCCGCCACCTACCCCGACGCGCACTGCGAGCTGGACCACCGCGACCCATTCGAGCTCGCCGTCGCCACGGTGCTCTCCGCGCAGTGCACCGACAAGCGCGTGAACCTCGTGACGCCGGAGCTCTTCCGCCGGTGGCCCGACGCCGCGGCGCTCGACGCCGCGCCGATCGAGGAGGTGGAAGAGGTCATCCGCAGCACCGGCTTCTACCGCAACAAGGCGAAGTCGCTCAAGGGCCTCGCGCGGGCGCTCGTGGCGGAGCATGGCGGCCGGTTGCCGAGCACGATGGCCGAACTCGTCGTCCTGCCGGGCATCGGCCGCAAGACCGCGAACGTCGTGCTCGGCAACGCCTTCGGGCTGAACGAGGGGATCGTGGTCGACACGCACGTCGCGCGGCTCTCCGCGCGCTTCGGCCTGACGACGGAGACCGACCCCGTCCGCATCGAGCGCGCGCTCGTGCCGTTGTTCGAACGTGACACGTGGGCGCGGCTCTCGCATCTCTTCATCTGGCATGGTCGTCGTACCTGCGACGCGCGCAGGCCGAGATGCGGCGCCTGCGTCCTCGTCGACCTCTGTCCCTCCGCCGACCCCTGACCCGCCACTCCGTGCCGATCCCCCCGCAGCGCCCGACCTCCGCCCTCCCGCGCGCCGTCGCGGCCACCGCGCTCGCCGCGCTCCTCGCCGCGTGCGCGAGCGCCGGCCCGACGCCGGCCACGAGCGACGCCCAGCTGCTCGCGCCGCCGAAGGACTCCTGCCAGCTGGCCCG
Source organism: uncultured Gemmatimonas sp. (assembly GCA_964586095.1). Classification (GTDB taxonomy): domain Bacteria; phylum Gemmatimonadota; class Gemmatimonadetes; order Gemmatimonadales; family Gemmatimonadaceae; genus Pseudogemmatithrix. Next base: position 2,440 of record CAZPJF010000075.1, read on the forward strand.
CGAGGACGCCGTCGCGAACCCCCGCCTCGACGTGGAGCGCGTCCCGGCGCCCGTCGCCATGAAGCCGGCACCGATCAAGTCGCCGGTCCCCCGCACCGTGCTGCGCGCGAGCAAGGGCACGGAGATCCGCGCCGAGGTGCTCGTCGACACGCTCGGCAAGCCGGACATGGCGACCTTCACCATGCTCGCCACGCCGCACGCGTGGTACGCGACCAACCTCAAGGCCGCGGTCGCGCAGTGGAGCTTCGAGCCCGCGTTGCGCAACGGCTGCAAGGTCCCGCGCTACTACCAGTTCATGGTGGACCTGCGCCCCCGGCGCGCCCGCTGAGCCGCTGACGCGGGCTGACGCGGGCAGACGCGGCCCTGTTCGGAGGGCGACGGCGGGAGGAGCGCGGAGGTGCCCCGCCCCACCGCGGGCGTGTATCTTTCAGCCTCAATCCTCCAGCCTGCATCCCCCGTGAAGACCGCCACCTTCGAGACCTCCAAGGGCACCATCGTCGCCGAACTGCACGACAAGGACGCCCCCAAGACCGTCGAGAACTTCGAGAAGCTCGCGAACTCGGGCTTCTACGACATGATCCGCTTCCACCGCGTCATCCCCGACTTCGTCGTGCAGGGGGGCTGCCCCAACGCCAAGATCGGCGGCACGCCCAAGGGCCCGCCGGGCACCGGCGGGCCCGGGTGGACCATCAAGTGCGAGACCGCGGGGAACCCGCAGACGCACAAGCTCGGCGCCCTCTCCATGGCGCATGCCGGCAAGGACACGGGCGGCTCGCAGTTCTTCATGGTGCTCAGCGAGGCCAACACGCGGCACCTGAACGGCGTCCACACGGTCTTCGGCCAGATCACCGGCGGACTCGATGTCATGAAGCAGATGACCGACAAGGACCACATGATCTCCGTGCGCGTGAGTTGAGCGCGGCGCCCCTCCTCCACCCTCCAGCCCCCCTCCCCCCATGACCGCTGGCACCCCGATGGCCGGCCGCGACACCGCCGCCGCCTTCAAGGGCCTCCTCGCCGGGCTCCTCTTCGTCGGGATCGTCGTCGTCACCATCACGATCCTCACCAACAAGAAGTTCGAGAGCCACGCGGCCTCGCCGGCCGCGGCCGAGACGCACTGATGTGAGCACGCCCGCCGTGGCGTCGCTCGAGCGCCCCGGGACCCGCAAGGGACTCGGGGCGCTCCCGTTCCCGCTCGCCGAAGCGCGGATCCCCGCCCTCACGCTCGGCGCGCTCGTCCTCGGCGGCGTGATGCACGCCACGCCCGCGCTCGATCCCTGGGCCCCAGCCTTCCTGATGACCGCGCTCGTGCTCCTCGGCGCGCCGGTCGTGGTGGGGACGCTCCGCGGGCTGCTGCGCGGCGAGTTCGCCGCCGACGTGGTCGCGATGCTGGCGATCGTCACCGCCGCCGTGCTGCGCGAGCCGTTCGCCGGACTCGTGATCGTCCTCATGCAGACCGGCGGCGAGCTCCTCGACGCCTACGCCGAGGGGCGCGCGTCGGACGCGGTGCGGGAGCTGGAAGCGGCGGCGCCACGGATCGCGCACCGGCTCGTGCGCGCCGCGGACGGCGCGGGCGGTGCGGGTACCGCAGATCGCGGCGCGGCACCGGCGGATGCGGTCGTCGTCGCCGGCACTGCGGTCGAGGACGTCGCGGCGGAGGCCGTCGCGATCGACGACCGGATCCTCGTCCGTCCGGGCGAGATGGTCCCGTGCGACGGCGTCGTGGTCGATGGCACGAGCTCGCTCGACACCTCGCGCATCACCGGCGAGCCGCTCCCCGAACGCGTCGTCCCCGGCGCGGTCGTGCGGTCGGGCGTCGTGAACACCTCCTCGCCGATCGTGCTGCGCGTGACCGCGCCCGCGAGCGCGTCGCTCTATGCGCGGATCGTGGAGCTGGTGCGCACCGCGCAGGGCGAGAAGGCGCCGATCCAGCGGATGGCCGACCGCTGGGCCGTCTGGTTCACGCCGGTCACGCTCGCGGCCTGCGCCATCGCGTGGTTCGTCTCGGGCGACGCCTCGCGCGTGCTCGCGGTGCTCGTCGTCGCGACCCCCTGCCCGCTCCTCCTCGCCACCCCGGTCGCGATCATCGGCGGGATCAACCGCGCCGCGCGACGGCAGGTGATCGTGCGGAACGGCACCGCGCTCGAGCTGCTCGCGCAGGTCGACACCGTGGTGTTCGACAAGACCGGGACGCTCACGCATGGGCGACCCAGCGTGGCGGCGGTCGAGGTCCTGCGCACGGCGGGCGGCGCCGCGGGGAGCGACGCGGGCCGCACCGGCGCAGCGGCCGCCGCGGCCCCGGCGCCCGCCGACGAGCTCCTCCGCCTCGCCGCCGCGGTCGAGATGGGGAGCGGCCACCTCCTCGCGCGCTCGGTCGTGCAGGAGGCCGTCGCGCGCGGACTGGAGATCCCGCGCGCGCGCGACGTCGTGGAGGCATCGGGGCGCGGCGTGACGGGCGTGGTGGATGGCCGCGCGGTGAGCGTCGGCAATCGCGCGCTCGTGGCACCGCGGCACCCGGCGCTCGCCGCCGCGCTCGAGGCACACGTCCCCGCCGCCGACGCGGGGCTGCGGGCCTACGTCGCCGTCGACGACGCGCTCGCCGGCGTGATCACCTTCGCCGACCGCATGCGCGACGACCTCCCGCCGTTCATCGCGCGGCTCGGTGCGCTCGGCCTCCACCGCACGGTGCTCCTCTCGGGCGACCACGCCGAGAACGTGCAGCCGGTGGCGCGCGCGCTCGGCATCACCGAGGCGCGCGGCGACCTGCTTCCCGATGGCAAGGTGGCGGCGGTGAAGGCGCTCGAGGCCGAGGGGCACCGCGTGCTGATGGTGGGTGACGGCACCAACGACGCGCCCGCCCTCTCGGCCGCGACGGTCGGCGTCGCGCTCGCCGCGCACGGCGGCGGCATCTCCGCCGAGGCGGCCGGGGTGGTGCTGCTCGCGGACGACGTGACGCGCGTGGAGGACGCGGTGCGGATCGGCCAGCGCGCGGTGGCGATCGCACGACAGAGCATCCTCTGGGGACTCGCGCTCTCGGCGGCGGCGATGGTCGTGGCGGCGCTCGGGTACATCCCGCCCACGGCGGGCGCGCTGCTCCAGGAGGGGATCGACATCGCGGTGATCGTGAATGCACTGCGGGCGGCACGGGGTGAGCGTCCGACCGGCCGCTCAGGGCCGGCCGCTCAGGACCGACCCCCGTCGGCCGACCACAGCAGCAGCACCCCGCATTCCCCGGGCCCGAGCGTCCCCCCGAACTCCGGCGGGATGCGGCCAACGGTCAGGTAGACCTCCACGCCGTGCAGCTGCGTCGGCGACGGCCCGAAGTCGATGCTCACCTCCGGCGGTTGGGGTACCCCGTCGAGGAAGACGCGCAGGCGGCAGCCGGGGATGGTGCGCCCGCTGCCGGTCGTGATCGCGGTGGTCCGCGTCGCCCGGGCCTGGCGCACGCCGGAGCTGTCGACCACGAACACGCCCGGCACGTTGATCAGCGCGTCGGTGAGCCGCGAATGACGACGCAGCTGTTCGGCCAGCAGCACGCGGTTCGGCCTCCGCTCGCGTACCCGTGTCTCGAAGCCGTCGAGGCGCGCCGACACCCGGCGGTCGCCGAAGACGCGCACCGTGTCGAGGCGCGCCACCCCGTCCGTGGCCAACGCGAGTCCGATCGCGTTCCGTCCGCCCGCCACGCGCACGCTCAGGCGCGCGGGCTTCGCGCCGATCCGTCGCGCGGAGACCTGTGCGGCGCCCGAGTCCGGCACGAGGAAGACCGCGAGCCCCTGCGCATCGGTGCGGCGCACCGCGGCCGGCCGGCGAGCCGATTCCACGCGCACTTCGACGTCCGCGACCGGCTCGCCCGAGGGCGCGCGGACGCGCACCTCGAGGATCGACGGTGTCACCGCCGATGCCGTCGTGCCGCGCGCCTCGTGCAGCACGAGGTCGGTCACGCGGCTCCCCGCAGGGTCGATCGCCGACTCCGCACGACCGGCGCCGGCTGGCTCGGCCACCGGCCCGGGCGGGTCCGCACGATCCGCCGCCGACCCGCCCCCGTCGGCGATCGCCCAGACGTGAATCGCGCGCTCGCTCGCCGGGAGGCAGAGGAACCACACGCCGCGCGCGTCCGTCGCGGTCACGCGATCGGTCTCGCCGCCGGCGGTCGCGCTGCGCACGACCACGGCCGCGGCCGACACCGGCGCCCCGTGCGCCTGCCGCACCGTGCCGCCCAGCGCGACGGACGCCCTCGTTGCGGCACAGGCGTGGCGGAGGGATTCCTCGCGCGCGTACCCGAACCGGAGTGGCGTCGGCCCCGCGCTGTCCGCGACCGACAGCTCGCTCGCCTGCTCGACGCCGAGCGCAGCCATCCACTCGGTGGCGACCCGGGTGGCGTAGCGGCCGGGCGGCCATGGGATCACCGCGCCTTCGGCGCGCGAGCCGGTCGTCGTGCCGCCGACGCTCGTGCCGCCGACACTCGTTCCGCCGACGATCAGCCGCGCGATCGCACTCGCGTCGTCGCTGGCGCCATCGCGTTCGAGCCGCAGCCCGGCGACCGCCGTCTCGGCCTCGAGCGCGCAGCCGGCGCAGGGTGCGAGCGCGACGCGATGGGCCCCCACGCGTCGGCGCGCGACGACGCTGCGCTGTGCCCCGAGGCTCGACCTGGAGGACGACGCACCAGAGGACCCCGGGCGGTGCAGCGCCACCACCGGCATGTCGACCCACCAGCTGCTGATCGCGACCCGGCCGTGCTGCGTCGCGAAGCGCACGAGGCCCGAGGCGGTCGCGCCTTCGATCGATGAGGGGAGGCCCACGTAGTCGAAGCGCACGAGCTCGATCCGCGTCCCGTCGGCGGAGAAGACCAGCTCGCCTGCGACGTCGGTGCGGCCGGTCCGGGCCCTGGCGGCGCGGAAGCCGAGCGCGATCGCTCCCGTGGCGCGCACGGCCCGGAAGCAGTAGCGCTCGAGGAACTCGGGTGCGAGGAGCGTCGCGGCGTCCGGGAGGAAGTACGTGAATCCAGCCGCGTCCTCGGTGACGAAGCCGAGCTCCGCGAGCGCGGCGGCCGGCGCCGGCTGGAACCCGCCGGCCGCGCCAGCCGCGCCGTCAGTGACGCGCACCTGCGTCACCATCCCGCTGCGGGCATCGATGCGCTGCTCGTACGTCGACCACCGTTCCGGCGGACGCGGGCCGCGCGCGTCTGCCACCTGGGTGGCCAGCGCGACCTCGAAGAGACGCCAGAGGTCCCGCGTCTCCCCCTCCTCGCGCGCGTCAACGCAATCCTGCGTGCCGCGCACGCGGACCGCCGGGAGGGCGATCGGCCTCGTCGGTCCGTCGATGGTGCCGAGCGCGACGTCCTGCGTCCCGACTTCGACCAGGACCTCCACCGGCTGGAAGCCGAGCCGGAGCGCGCGCAGCCGGTAGCGGCCGCTGGTCACGGACCGGAAGGTGAAGGCCCCGGCCGCGTCCGGACGGATGACCGCGATGGTGCGGCCCGCGGAGTCGGTGAGCTGCACCACGCCGGTCGCGGATGCCCCGGGCGCACCCGCCACGCGCACGAGGCCCGAGATCGTCCGCGTGGCGGGTGTGCCGGGGGGCACGCCCCCCGGCACACCCGCCTGCGCGCGCGCGACGGCCGGCTGCGCCGCGCCCAGGAGCGTCACGAGCAGGATCCGTCGCCAGCCTGGCATGGAAGACTCCGTCCAGATGACCCCGAGGAGGTTCCCTCGGGGTGGATCACGCCCGGCTCAGCGCCCGATCCCGGCCCCCGCCCGCGGCACCTCGCGCGCCCACGGCTGCGCCGGGAGCGTCCGCTGCCGCGGATGCACCTCGGCGAGCGTGTTCGCATCGAAGAGCCGTCCGCCCAGCATCACCATCGACAGGCTGTTGCTGTTGCGGATGTTCACGAGCGGGTCGCGGTCGAGCACGAGCAGGTCGGCCAGCTTCCCCGGCTCGAGCGAGCCGATGTCCGTCGCCAACCCGACCGCCTCGGCGCCGACGATCGTCGCCGCGCGGAGCGCGTCGTGCGTCGGGAGGCCCCCGCTCTGCACGAGCCAGAGCTCCCAGTGCATCCCGAGCCCTTGCAGCTGGCCGTGCGAGCCGACGCCGATCTTGCCACCCGCCGCGACCGTCTTCGCGATGTCCTCGCCATGCTGCCACATCGCGTACTCCTCGCGGAGCGCGAAGCCGGCCGGTCCGGGCGCGTTCCCTGCGCCGCGGCGCCGGATCTTCCCGTCGAGGTCGATCGGGTGCGTGAAGCGGTTCAGCTTGGCGTCGTTCGCGAGGTCCTCGGTCTGGTAGAACCACCCCTCGCCGAAGGGCCCGCCGTACTCCACGACGAGCGTCGGCGAGTTGTACGTCCCGGTCGCCTTGTACCACTCGAAGACGTCCGAGAACTTGGGCGTGATCGGGAGCGTGTGCTCGATCCCCGGATAGCCGTCGATGCCGTGCGTGAGGTTGAGCTTCTGGTCGAGCCCGCCCTCGGTGGTCGGCATGATCCCCAGCTCCTTCGCCGCCTGGATGATCCACTGCCGCTGCTGCCGGTTGCCGCTCATGTACATCTTGAGCGTCTTGGTGTCGTAGTACGTGGCGTAGCGCTTCATCACGGTGCGCGCGTGCTCGAGGTCGCGCACCGCCTCCCCCGCGAAGACGCCGGGGCCGGTCGTGTAGATGCGCGGCCCGATCATCTCCCCCATCGCGACGCGGTCGCCATAGGTGAGGAAGTCGGTCGTCGCCGTCTGGGGGTCGCGCGTGGTCGTGGTGCCGTACGCGAGCGCCGCGAGGTACTGCCAGGTCTGGGTGTTGTGCAGCCCGGGCGTGAGCCACTGCGGGTGGTAGTGCGTATCCACCATCCCGGGCATCACCACCTTGCCGGTGACGTCGATGACGCGCGCACCCGCCGGGACCGTGACGCTCCCGCGCGGCCCGATCGCGACGATGCGCTCGTCGCGCACGACGATGTCGGCGTTCTCGATGATCTCGTGCCCCTTCATCGTGATCGCCTTGGCGCCGCGGAGCACCACCGTGCCCGTGGTCCGCTCGCGCGCGAGGCTCACCGCGATCCGCCGCTCGGCCGGCTTGTAGCCCGGCGCCGGCTTCTTGGTGGTGTCGGCCTTGGCGATCGAATCGGCCCGCGCGATGCTGTCCTTCTTGGTCGTGTCGGCGCGGAGCAGCGCCACGCGGCGCGCGTCGGCCTTGAGCGAGTCCTCCACGACCTTCGCGCGGTCGAGGTCGTAGGTCCAGACCGCGTTGCCGAGCCCCCACATCACGCGACGGCCGTCCCCGCTCCACGCGGGGAACTCGCCGCCCACGTCGTTGAGCTTCCGGACCGGCACCACCGCGTTCGCCGGGGCCGCCACGCTCACCGTCGGCGCGGTCGCGCCCGCCTGCGGGATGGTGACCACGTACACGTCCATGCCCATCATGGCGAGTGCGCGGTCGCCGGTCGGCGCCATCAGGATGAGGCCCGCGTTCGGCGGCGTCGGGTTGTTCTCGAGGTGCTCCTCATCGTCACCCCAGTGCGCCTGCAGGGGCGTGTTGGCCGCGGCGTCGTAGGGTGCCGGCTCGCGCAGCGTGACGGGGCGCGCCGCGCGCCCGCCGCGGATGCGCGCCGCCTGCGCGTCGAGGCCGGCGTCGAGCGTCATCGAGCCGCCCGCCCCCGGCGGCAACGGGCCGGTCACGCGGAGGTGCGTCTTGAGGTCGGTGCCGTCCCACCGGAACGACGCGAGCCCTTCACGCCCGCTGTAGGCGAAGACGCGCTCGCGGTCGGCCGTGAAGTGCGGGTTGCCGAGGCCACCGGTGGGCATGATGCTCGTGAGCGCCCCGCCCGCGGCCGGCACCCAGACGAACTCCGCGGCGGCCGGACCGAAGAACGCCCCGCCCGCCTCCTGCATCTCGCGCGCCGCGGCACGCGTCGCGACGATGCGGTCGCCCGCGGGCGACCACGCCGGGTCCATGAAGAGCGCACCCGTGGCGAGCGTCTGCGTCACCCAGCCCCGCCGGGCATCGAGCGTCGCCTTCACGAGCGTCCCGCCCTGCGCGTCCTGCCACGTCACCCACGCGAGCCCCTTGGAGTCGGGCGCCCAAGCCGGCATCGCCTCGCTCAGCGTCGACGTGCTCACGCGGCGCGGCGCGCCGTCGGGCAGGTCCATCACGTAGACCTTGCCTGCCGCCGTGAACGCGAGCTTCGTGCCGTCGGGCGAGGGCGCGAGGTCGCGCACCTGCCGCGCGGTGAACGTCGCCGCGGTGTCCACGCGGTACGCGAACTTCACCTCGGGGCCCATCTCCAGCTTCACCTCGGCCTCGAACGGGATCCGATTGGGCGCGGTGCCGTCCACCGGCACGCGCCAGATCCCGCCGCCGTAGCTCACCACCACGGCGCGCGAGTCGGGCGTGAACGAGTAGCCGGGATAGGCGTCCATCGGCGCGCGCGACTCGGTCTCGTCGCGCTGCACGGGGAAGGCGAGCCACTTCTCGTCGTTCGTCGCGAGGTCGCGCAGCCGGAGGCCGGTCTTGGTCTCGAACCGGGTCGCGTAGACGAGGTACTTGCCGTCGGGCGAGAGCGCGGGACGGAAGGCCGAGCCGAAGCGCGTCGTCATCTGCGCGGTGCGGCCGTTCTCGCGGTCCCACGTGTAGACCTGGTACTGCGGCCCGAGCGCATTGTACTGCCAGTCACCCGTGCGCGCCGCGAACCAGAGGTAGCGCGGGTCCTTGCCGTAGGCGGCGCCGAGCATCTTCAGGTTGGCCGGCGGCGCGGGGTTCGCGGTGAGCGCGACGCCATTGCCGCCCTCGACGTGGTACATCCAGAGCTTGGCGGTGCCGCCGAGCCCGCCCGAGCGCGACGCGACGATGTACTGCCCGTCGGGCGTCCACTCCGGGGAGACGTACAGGTTGGTGTTCCCCTTGGTGAGCTGCAGCGTGTCCCTGCCGTCGAGCGACATCACCCAGACGTTGTCGCCACCGCTGCGGTCGGAGACGAAGACGACACGCTTGCCGTCGGGCGAGAACCGCGGCTGCACGTCGTACGCCATGCCGCTCGTGAGGCGCGTCGCCCTGCCGCCCGCGATCGGGAGCGTGTAGATGTCCCCGAGGAGGTCGAAGACGATCGTCTGCCCGTCCGGGGAGACGTCGAGGGAGAGCCAGGTCCCCTCGGTCGCGGTGAAGGTGTGCGTCCGCGCGGGCTTGAGCGGGAGCGTGGCGGCGGGCTGGGCGGCGGGAGCGCCCTGTGCGTGCGCGGTGCCGGTGGCCAGGGCCACGGCGGCGAGCGTGGCGGTGGCGAGGCGACGGAAGGTCATCGGTCGGGCCGGGTTGGATGAGCGGGGGAATCTACGCCCCGGACCGCGCCCGCGCCCGCGCGCCCGCCCGTCACGCACGGTTCACAGGCCGGGCCGCCGCTCCTCCTCGGTCCGCGGCTCGTCATGCAGGATCCGCATCGCCGGCGTCGTGAGGTCGTCGAACTGCCCGCTCCGGCTCGACCAGGCGTAGGCCCAGACGAACGCCACGACGAGCACCAGCGCCAGCGGGATCAGCACGAACAGCACGCTCACGTCGCGCTCCGCGTGAAGGTCCGGCTCCGCCACGCGCCGAGGATCGCGGTCACGGAGCTCACCGGCATCAGGATCGCCGCCACGATGGGATCGAGCGACCCGAGCATCGCCAGCGCGACCGCGACAGCGTTGTAGCCGAGCGCGATCGCCATGTTGCGGCGGATGATGCGCGTCGTGCGGC
>CAZPJF010000076.1:0-2352 GCA_964586095.1 uncultured Gemmatimonas sp.
GTGGCGTCCGGGCGCCGGGCGAGCACGACGTCCTCCACCCGCTCGCGCAGGTCGGCCGGGATGTCCTCGTAGAGCACGAGGGCGCCGGCGTTCACGATCCCCATGTCCATGCCCGCCTTCACGGCGTGGTAGAGGAACACCGAGTGGATCGCCTCGCGCACCGGGTTGTTGCCGCGGAACGAGAACGAGACGTTGCTCACGCCGCCGGAGATGCGTGCGTGCGGGCAGCGCTCCTTGATGAGCCGCGTGGCCTCGATGAACGCGAGCGCGTACCGGTCGTGCTCCTCGATCCCCGTCGCGATCGCGAAGATGTTCGGGTCGAAGATGATGTCCTGCGGCGGGAAGCCGACCCGCTCCGTGAGGAGGCGGTAGGCCCGCTCGCAGATCGCGACCTTCCGCTCGACGGTGTCGGCCTGGCCCTGCTCGTCGAACGCCATCACGATCACGGCCGCCCCGTAGCGCCGCACGAGCGTCGCCTGGCGCAGGAACTCGGCCTCCCCCTCCTTGAGCGAGATCGAGTTCACGATCCCCTTCCCCTGCACGCACCGGAGCCCCGCCTCGATCACCCGCCACTTGGACGAGTCGATCATGATCGGGACCTTCGCGATGCCGGGTTCCGACGCGACGAGGTTCAGGAAGCGCGTCATCGCCGCCTCGGCGTCGAGCATCCCCTCGTCCATGTTCACGTCGATGATCACCGCGCCCGCCTCGACCTGCTGGCGGGCCACCTCGAGTGCCTGGTCGTAGTGCCCGCCCACGATCAGCTCGGCGAACTTCCGGGAACCCGTGACGTTGGTCCGCTCGCCGACGTTCACGAAGTTCGAGTCGGGGCCGATCACCAGCGGCTCGAGCCCGGAGAGGCGGAGGCGCGGCGGGACCTCGGGGATCCGGCGCGGCGGGAGGCCGCGCACCGCCGCCGCGATCGCCCGGATGTGCGCCGGCGTCGTGCCGCAGCACCCGCCCACCATGTTGACCAGCCCCGCCTCCGCGAACTCGCGGAGGATGGACGACGTGTACTCCGGCGTCTCGTCGTAGCCGCCCATCTCGTTCGGGAGGCCCGCGTTCGGGTGCACGGTGACGTGGCAGTCCGCGATCCGCGCGAGCTCCTGCACGTACGCGCGGAGGTCCTTGGCGCCGAGCGCGCAGTTGAGGCCCACCGAGAACGGCTTGGCGTGCATCACCGAGTTCCAGAAGGCCTCGGTGGTCTGGCCGGTGAGCGTCCGCCCCGAGGCGTCGGTGATCGTGCCCGAGATCATCACCGGCACGCGCATGCCGCGCCGCTCGAACACCTGCTCCACCGCGAAGATCGCGCCCTTCGCGTTGAGCGTGTCGAAGATCGTCTCGATCAGGATCACGTCGGCGCCGCCGTCCAGCAGCCCGTCGGCGGCCTCGACGTACGCCTCGACGAGCTCGACGAAGGTGATGTTGCGCGCGCCGGGGTCGTTGACGTCGGGGGAGAGGGACGCGGTGCGGTTGAGCGGGCCGAGGACGCCCGCCACCCAGCGCGGCCGGCCGTCGCGCGCCTCGAACTCGTCGCAGAGCGTGCGCGCCAGCCGCGCGCCCTCGACGTTCAGCTCGCGCACCTGCGCCTGCATGCCGTAGTCGGCCATCGAGACGCGCGTCGAGTTGAAGGTCGCGGTCTCGATCAGGTCCGCGCCCGCCTCGAGGTACGCCCGGTGGATCGCGCCGACCACGTCCGGGCGCGTGAGCACGAGGAGGTCGTTGTTCCCCTTCAGCTCGCGCGGCCAGTCCTTGAAGCGCGCGCCGCGGTAGTCGGCCTCCGTGAGCCCGTAGGTCTGCACCATGGTGCCCATGGCGCCATCGATGATCAGGAGGCGCCCGGCGGCCTCCTCGTGCAGCGCCGCGATGCGCTGCGCGCGGGTGAAGGTGCTCATCGCGCTCCCCCCGCCCCGGCGCCCACGTCCATCCGCCCTTCTCCCTCGTTCATCCGGGACGGCCGCAGACCGAGCACATGGCACAGCGCATAGGTGAGGTCCGCGCGGTTGAGCGTGTAGAAGTGGAACTCGGTGACCCCGGCGCGGGCGAGCTGCTGGCACTGCTCCGCCGCGACGGTCGCCGCGACGAGCTTCCGCGTCTCCGCGTCGTCGTCGAGCCCCTCGAAGAGCCGCGCGAAGTCCCGCGGGATCGTCGCGCCCGTGCTCTTCGCGAAGCGCGCGACCTGCGTGAAGTTCGTCACCGGCAGGATCCCGGGCACGATCGGCACCGAGATCCCCGCCTTCCGCGCCCGGTCCACGAAGCGCAGGTAGGTCCAGTTGTCGAAGAAGAACTGCGTGATCGCCCGCGTGGCGCCGGCGTCGATCTTCCGCTTGAGGTTGTCGAGGTCCGCGTCGG
>CAZPJF010000076.1:2452-12084 GCA_964586095.1 uncultured Gemmatimonas sp.
GCCCGCGTGGCGCCGGCGTCGATCTTCCGCTTGAGGTTGTCGAGGTCCGCGTCGGGGGAGGGCGCGTCGGGGTGCACCTCGGGGTAGGCCGCGACGGAGAGCTCGAAGTCGTGCCGCCGGCGGAGTCCCTCCACCAGCTCGGCGGCGTAGCGATAGCCCCCGGGCGCCGGGTGCGCGCGGCCGTCGCTGGGCAGGTCGCCCCGGAGCGCGACGAGGTGCCGCACGCCCGCCGACCAGTAGTCGTCGGCGATCGCGTCGATCTCCTCGCGCGTCGCCGCCACGCAGGTCAGGTGCGCGGCCGGGACGAGCGTCGTCTCCTGCAGGATCCGGCGGACCGTGTGGTGCGTCCGCTCGCGCGTGGAGCCGCCCGCGCCGTAGGTCACCGACACGAAGCGCGGCGCCAGCGGCGCGAGGCGCGTGATCGACTTCCACAGGGTCTCCTCCATCTCCGCCGTCTTGGGCGGGAAGAACTCGAAGGAGACCTGGAACGGGACCGGCAGGGCGAGCGAGCTCATGTGGACTCCACGGGGAGACCGGGACGGGACGCCTGGCGCGGGGACGAGCCGGTCACGGACTCGGGCGCGACGCAGGGACGAGGCAGGGACGACACGGGCACGACGCGGGGGACGACGTGGGGGACGACGCGGGGGACGACGCGGGGGACGACGCGGACGGGGACGACGCGGACGGGGACGACGCGGACGGGGACGACGCGGACGGGGACGAAAAACGCCCGGGGCGACGAGGCGCACCGGGCCGGCGCTTTAGCTGGTTGTTTAACGTGGCCGCAAGTTGCCTCGAAATCGCCACGGATCGATTGTGAGCTTCATTCTATCATCCGGATGAACGGATGGCAAGGCCGTGGGTCACGCCCCGGCCAGGGCCGCCACCGCCGCGCGCAGCGCCCCGGGGTCGCCGCTGACCTCCACCACCTTGGACCGCGACGAGCGGCCGGCGACGACCGCCACCGCGCGCCTCGGCACGCCCAGCGCCTCGGCGAGGACGGCGACCACCGCCTCGTTGGCGGCGCCGTCCACCGGTGCCGCGGTGACGCGCACCTTGAGCGCGTCGCCCACGAGGCCCTCCACCCCGGCTCGGCTCGCCCGCGGCTGCACGCGCACCGCGAACCGCACCGCGCCGGCCTGCTCACGGACGACCAGCCCGCTCACGGCGCGCTCACAGGAACGTGAGCAGCGCGCCCTGCACGAGCCCGAGCAGGAACCAGGCGACGATCGGCGTCAGGTCGAGCATCCCGAGCGGCGGGATCACGCGGCGCAGGGGGGCGAGGAACCACTCCGTCATCCGGAAGGCGAGCCGGCCGATCGCCGAGTAGGCGCCGCCGATCCATCCCGTGAGCACGCGCACGAGGAGCGCCAGCTGCAGCACCCCGAAGACCCAGCGCACGCCCAGCGCGACGATCCCCCGCGGACCGCTGTTCATCGCGAAGTACGCGCCGACGATCCCGTCGCGCAGGAACGAGAGGATGAAGATGCCGGCCGCCAGCGCGAGCAGGAGGAAGAGCAGTCCCCACCAGGGGATGCTCGCGCCCGTCGCGCCGGTCATCGCGAGCCGGCGCTCGAGGGGGCGCAGCATGGGGTCGACCCACCGGCGCACGAAGCGCGCGAGGCCGCCGAAGGCGTTCACGCGGCGCGTCCGCACCGCCCACGCGGCGGTCGCGAGCCCGGCCGCGAGGAGCAGCACCACGGCGGCCCCGGCCCGCAGGCCGCCGATGACCGCGTCCAGCAGCGCGATCGCCAGGCCCATCCCACCTCCGTCGGTGAGGCCGGCGAAGAGCGCGGGCGCCGTCACGCGCGCCCCTTGCGGGCCAGCAGGAGCCGGATCGTCCCGGCGAGCCCGGAGAGCCGCTCGCCGAGCGTCCGGCCGTGCGCGAAGCGCTGGTACGCGCGCAGGCGCTCGAGGTGCGCGGCTCCGTAGCCGAACCACCAGGGCTGGTGCCAGGTGGCGAAGCGGTCGTCCACCACGGGCGTCGTGCGCACGCAGTCCTCGAGCCCGCCCAGGCCGTGCATCCGCCCCACGCCGCTCTGCTTCACGCCGCCGTACGGCACGTCGGCCATGCCCACCACGGACATCATGTCGTTGATCATCACCGTGCCGGCCGCGAGGCGCCGCGCCACGGCGAGCCCGCGTGCGCGGTCGCGCGTCCAGACGCTCGCCGAGAGGCCGAAGTCGCTGGCGTTCGCGCGTGCGACCGCCTCGTCGGCATCTCGCACGCGCACCACGGGGAGCAGCGGCCCGAAGGTCTCCTCACGGAGCAGGCGCATCCGGTCGTCCACGTCGACGAGCACGGTCGGCGGGAAGTAGCCGTCGCCCTCCGGCGCCGCGGCGCGCGCGAGCACGCGGGCGCCCAGCGCGAGCGCATCGTCGCACTGCGCCCGGATCGTCGCGGCGGCCTGCGGACGGACCAGCGGCCCCACCTCGTTCGCGGGGTCGTGGCCGGGACCCACGCGGAGCGCCTGCACCGCGCGCGCGAGGGCCGTGGTGAAGGCGTCGTACGCGGCGGCCTCGACGAACACGCGCTTGGGCGCCACGCAGGTCTGCCCCGCGTTCGAGAAGCGTCCCCAGGCGATGCCGTCGGCCGCGTGGCGCACGTCGGCATCGGCGAGCACGATCGCCGCATCGCTGCCGCCGAGCTCGAGCGAACAGGGGATCAGCTGCTCGGCGCACGCGATCGCGACGGCGCGGCCCGCGGCGGCGCTGCCGGTGAAGACCATCTTGTCCACGCCGCCGCGGACGAGCGCCGCCCCGGTGTGGCCGTCCCCCTGGAGCACCTGCAGCAGGCCGTCCGGCAGGCCGGCCTCGCGGAAGAGCGGCTCGAGGATGGCCGCCGAGCCCGGGGTGAACTCGCTCGGCTTGAGGATCGCGGCGTTGCCGCAGGCGAGGGCGGGCAGGACGCAGCTCGCCGGGAGGAAGAACGGGTAGTTCCACGGCGCAATGATGCCGATGACGCCCATCGGCCGCCGGTCGAAGTGGACGCGTTTGCGCCACATGGTGATGCCGGAGGCGCCGCGCGCGGTGGCGCGGAGGAAGCGTGGCGCGGTGTGCGCGATCCATGCGGCGAAGTCGAGCGCGACGGTGACGTCCGCCCCGAGGGCATCGGGGAGCGGCTTCCCGCTCTCGCGCGAGACGAGCGCCGTGACCTCGTCGGCGCGGGCGAGCAGGACGTCGTGGAAGCGGCGGATGATGCGGGCCCGCTCCGCGGGGGTGCGGGCGGCCCACGCGGGCTGCGCGGCGCGCGCGCGCGCGACCGCCGCCGCGACAGCGGCGGCGTCGGCCGTGTCGTATCGCGCGAACACCTCGCCCGTGGCGGGGTCGCGCGATTCCACCGCGCGGCGCGGCGGGATCGGCGGCGGCGCGGGCGCGCCGGACGTCGCGGTGGTGGCGGGCGGCGGCGGTGTCACGATGTGAGCGGTCATCTCCCTCTCAAATGTGACATCGGCCGGGCGGGCAGGGTACTGCGGATGTGACGGCCGAAGCGATGGACCACGTGGTCCCGGGCGGTGCACCGTGGCACGGCGCGGGGAGGGAGGGGTACACTCCCCGCACCTCGCTCATGCACGACACCCCCCCCGCCACCTCCATCGATCCGACGCTCCCCCTGCGCGCCAAGGCGGGGGATCGCCAGGCCTTCGCGCAGCTGGTCGACCTGCTCTACCCGCGCTCGGTGCGGTTCGCCATGCACATGGTGGGCAACCGCGAGGACGCGGAGGAGGCGGTGCAGGACACGTTCGTGCGGGTCTACCACAACCTCGGCCGGTTCCGGGATGACGCCCGGTTCGAGCCCTGGCTGTTCCGGATCCTCGCGAACCGGTGCCGGAGCCTGATGGAGAAGCGGCGACGGCACACCGCGGTGATCCAGTACGGCGAGGTGCCGGAGCGCGGGGGTCCACCCGCGACCGAGAACGGCCGAGACTGGACGGAGGAGATCCACCGGGTGCTGGCGACGTTGCCGGTGGAGCAGCGGGAGGCGTTCCTGCTGCGGCACGTGGAGGACATGGCGTACGAGGACATCGCCGCGGTCACGGGCGTGGGGCTGAGTGCGTTGCGAATGCGGGTCAAACGGGCGTGTGACGTGCTGCGCGCGCGCCTTTCCGAGGTGATGGCGGATGAGTGACGGTCGGGATCGGATCATCGAGCGCGTGCGGGTGACGCTGCGGGAGGCGCCGGAAGTGGCGCCGGACCCGCGTGCCGTGGCGCGGCTCCTCAATGTGGTGTGGGCCTCGCCGCGGCCGTCGCTGTGGCGGCGGCTGCTGGATGCGTCGCGCCTGCCGGCCCTGTCGGGCCTCGGCGCGACCGCGGTGGCGGCGGTGGCGCTCATGGTCGGCTTCGTGACCCGCGGCGCGCTCCTCGAGCCGCGCACCGAGTCGCCGGTCGCCGCGACGCCCACCGGGGCGACCGCGGGGGCGGACGCCGGCGCGGGGACGGCGCCGCTGCGGTTGGCATCCGCCGAGTCGGGGGAGGCCGCCGCGGTGCTGACGCAGTTCGTGCTCGACGACGCGTCGGCGCGCCGCGTGTCGCTCGTCGGGGACTTCAATGAATGGGACCGCAGCCGCACGCCGCTCACGCGGCTGGCCAGCGGGCTCTGGACCGCGTCGGTCCCCCTCGTGCCGGGCCGGCACGTGTACGCCTTCGTCGTCGACGATACATTGCTGGTGGCCGACCCGCGCGCGCCGAAGGTGAGCGATGCGGACTACGGCCGAGAGGGATCCGTCGTGATGGTCTTCGCCCGATGAGCATGCGCCGAGTCCGCACACTCGTGGCGCTGGCCCTGGCCAGCGCGGTCACCGCCCCTGCGTCCGCGCAGGGGCCGGCGGCGCTGCCCATCGCCGACGCGAAGGCGCGCGTGGCCGTGGAGCGGGAGATCGCTCGCGCCCAGGCGAAGGGGCTGCCCACGCAGCCGCTCATCGCGAAGGCGATGGAAGGCGTGACGAAGCAGGCGTCCGGGGACCAGATCCGGTCGGCCGTGGCTTCGCAGGCGCGGCGCCTCGAGCAGGCCCGCACGTTCCTCGCTCCGTCGACGTCGGTGCAGGAGCTCACCTCGGGGGCCGATGCGCTCCAGGTGGGCGTCCCGGGCCCGATGTTGAAGCAGCTGCGCGCGGCATGGCCCGTGGAGCGGTCGGTGGCGATGCCGCTCGACGTGCTCACCGAGCTGGTGGCGCGCGGGATCCCTGCGAAGTCGGCGCTCGAGCAGATCACCGCGCTCATGGCGCGCGGGGCCACCCCGACGCAGATCGCGTCGCTGGGGATGTCGGTCCAGGCCGACGTCGCCGCCGGGCTCGCGCCCGATGCCGCGCTCGAGGTCCGGGCGCGGGGCGTGATGTCCCTCCTTCCGTCGCCTGCCGCCGCGGCCTCCCTCTCGCCCAAGCGACCCTGATGTAGCGTGACCCGGCGCGCGGCCACCGCGCTGCTGCTGGTCGCATCGGCCATCCGGGCCGGGGCGCAGGCCGCGCCCGAGGTCCGGCTCGATGCCGGGTACGCCCGCGTCACGCAGTCGTGGCCCGCGCTGCTCGGCGGGACCGAGTCGTCCGACGCCGCGCTCTTCGCCGTGTTCTGGCGCCGGCCCACCGAGCGCTTCACGCTCTTCACGAGCGCGAACCTCACCTACGCGCGCGATTCGCTCGCCGCGGCGCAAGGCGTCGCGGCGTTCTCGTTCCCGTGGGTCGACCAGCCGCACCTGCAGACGGACGTCGGGTTGGCCTTCGCCAGCTTCTCGCTGCGCAGCGCGGGCAGCGGCGGCAATGGATACCTGTTCGGGCGGCAGCACTACGTGCGCGACGACGCCGGCGCCTGGCTCGGCGCCGCGGGCGGCGTGACACGGCGCGACGGCCGGCGACGGCAATCCTACGCCGCCGACCTCGGGGCCTGGGCACGGTGGCGGCTCCTCTACGGGAGCATCTCCCTCGCCCGGCAGGCGTCCGACGACTTCCTCCTCCTCCTCGCGAACGGCGATTTCGGGTCGCCGCGCGCACGGATGTACGAGCTCGAGGACTGGCAGTTCGTGTTGCAGGCGCGCCGCGGGCCGCATGAGGTGACGGCCTCGTACACCACCCGGCGGCCGATCGCCGGCGCCGACTCGACGGCCTCCGCGATCCACGTGAGCGGGACCCTCCAGCTCTCGGATGGCGTGTCGTTCCTTGCAAGCGCAGGGCGGCAGCTCGCCGATCCGCTGCGCGGGCTCCCCGAGGCGGACCTCCTCACCGCGTCGCTGCGGATCAGTTTCGGACCCAAGCCGCTCCCGGTGATGCAGCGATCGAGCCTCGCCCAGGTGAGGATGCTGCCGCATCCCGGCGGAGGCGCCGACGTGGCGATTCGCGCGCCGGCGAGCGACACGGTGGCGATCGATATCGCGGCGGACTTCTCGCAGTGGCATCCCCTGCCGAAGGTGCGCGAGGGCGACGAGTGGGTGGTCCGCGTGACGCTCCCGCCGGGGAAGTACAAGATCGGCGTGCGGGCGAACCTGGGGCCCTGGCGCGCGCCGCGGAACCTGGCGCGCGTGCGCGACGACTTCGGCGGCGAGTCGGGCCTGCTCGTGGTACCTTAGCCGCGGGCCATCGACCCACGGCACGCCGGCGCGCGGACGACGCGGCGGTGCCCGCAGGCGGTCCCCGTTCCCTCCCTCCCGGAGCCCCCGTGTCGCAGCCCACCCGTCGTTCCTTCCTCGCCGGCCTCGCGGGCGCGGGCGTCGCGCTCCCCGTGCTCTCCGAGCGCGCCGCGGCGCAGCTCTTCAAGGCGAACGCGATCGCCGGCGACCGCAGCGCCGCCGAGCTCGCCGGCGACGAGGCGTTCTGGATGCAGATCCAGCGGGCGTTCGACGCCGACCGCACGATGATCAACCTCAACAACGGCGGGATCTCGCCGGCGCCGACGCACGTGCTCGAGCAGATGATCCGCGACCTGCGCTTCGTGAACGAGCTGCCGGTGGAGCACAACTGGCGGGTGCTCGAGCCGCGGATGGAGAGCACCCGGCGCGAGCTCGCCCGCGAGTTCGGCTGCGACCCCGAGGAGATGGCGATCACGCGGAACGCCTCGGAGGGGCTCGAGATCATGATCCTCGGGCTCGACCTGCGGCGCGGCGACGAGGTGCTCATCACCAACCAGAACTACGGGCGGATGATCACCACCTGGCAGCAGCGCGAGCGGCGCGAGGGGATCGTGCTCAAGCAGGTGAGCTTCCCCGTCCCGCTCACCGACCCCACGGTGCTGCTGCGGACGCTCGAGGCGGCGATCACGCCGCGCACCAGGGTCATCGAGCTCACGCACATCACCAACCTGACCGGCCAGATCCTCCCGATCCGCGACGTGGTGCGGATGGCGCGGCCGCGCGGGATCGAGGTGTTCGTGGACGGCGCGCATGCGTTCGCGCACTTCCCGTTCACGCGCGACGAGCTGGAGTGCGACTACTACGCGACCTCGCTGCACAAGTGGCTGCATGCGCCCATCGGCGCGGGGTTCCTGTACGTGCGCAAGGAGCGGATCGCGCGGCTCTGGCCCCTCATGGGCTCGGACGCGTCGCGCGTGGGGAACATCCGGAAGTACGAGGAGATCGGGACGCATCCGCAGGCGAACTTCAACGCCGTCTCGACGGCGCTCAACTTCCACCGCGGGATCGGCGCCGACCGCAAGATCGCGCGCCTCCGCTGGCTGCGGGACCGCTGGGCCACCGCGCTGCTCGCCGAGTCGCCGCGGGTGAAGGTCCTCACCGAACTCGGCCCCGACAAGGCGGGCGCGATCGCGATGATCAGCGTCGACGGGCTCGATCCCGTGAAGCTCGGCACCTGGCTGATGGCGAACCACCGGATCGTGAACACGCCGATCGTGCACGCCGAGTTCAGCGGGATCCGGATCACACCGAGCATCTACACGAGCCCCGACGAGATCGACACGTTCGTGGAGGCGGTGACGGTGGCCATCCGGAAGGGGATCGCGTGAGGTACTGGCTCCTCAAGTCCGAGCCGGCGATGACCTCGTACGCTGACCTCGAGCGGGCGCCCAAGCGGACCACCTACTGGGACGGCGTGCGGAACTTCCAGGCCCGCAACACGCTCCGCGACCTCATGAAGAAGGGCGATCGCTGCTTCTTCTACCACTCGAACGCCGACCCGACGGGCATCGCCGGGATCTGCGAGGTGGTGCGCGAGGGGTATCCCGACTTCACGGCATTCGACCCGACGCACGAGCACTACGACCCCAAGTCCCGGCCGGACGCGCCCACCTGGTACATGGTGGACGTGAAGGCGGTGCGCGCGATGCCGCGCATCATCACGCTGCAGGAGCTGAAGGGCGTGAAGGGGCTCGAGAAGATGGTGCTGCTGCAGCGGGGGAGCCGGCTCAGCGTGCAGCCGGTGACGGAGAAGGAGTGGGTGGCGATCTGCCGGCATGCGGGGGTGCCGGCGGACTGACCGGCGTCGCGCCGCGCACCCGCGTCCGGCGCTCGCCTGACACGGCGGCGGCGTTCCCCTGATGGCCCGCCCCGGTGCCGTGCCCTAGCGTGCGCACAGGGCCGCGATGGACGGCCCGGCGGCCCGCGGCGCGGGCCCAGCCCGCGGAGGGAACGATGCCCAAGCTCACCGACCGCCTCGCCAAGCGCGCCAAGCGCGCCGTCCACGACGCGGAACTCCACGTCCTCGCCCACGAAGGCCGGAAGTCGATCGAGGCCAAGGTCGCCCGCGCGAGGCGCGTGACGAAGAAGGCCCTCAAGGCCGGCGCGATCGCGGGCGCGGTGGTCGCCACCGCGGTCGTCCTCCGCGAGCGGAGGAAGCGGCGCGCGCTCGACGGCTGAACGGCAGATGACCACTTGGGTCCTGCGGTTCGCGGAGCTGACCGCCGCCGACGTGCCGCGCGTGGGCGGCAAGAACGCCTCGCTCGGCGAGATGATCCGCGAGCTCGCGGGTGCCGGCATCCCGGTGCCGCCGGGCTTCGCGACGACGGCCGACGCGTATCGCGCGTTCGTCTCCGCGAACGGGCTCGCGCCGGTGATCGCGCGGGAGATCGCCGCGCTGCATGACGGCTCGCGCGCGCTGCGCGACGTGGGTGCGGCGCTCCGCGCGGCGTTCCTCGCGGCGCGGCTCCCCGACGCCATGCGCGAGGCGATCGTCGCCGCCTACGGCGCCCTCGGCCGCCCGCCGGTCGCGGTGCGTTCCAGCGCCACCGCCGAGGACCTCCCGACGGCGAGCTTCGCGGGCCAGCAGGAGACCTTCCTGAACGTGCGCGGCGACGAGGCGCTGCTCGACGCCACGCGTCGCTGCCTCGCCTCGCTCTTCACCGACCGCGCCATCGCCTACCGCGAGACGAACGGCTTCGACCACGGCACCATCGCGCTGTCGGTGGGCATCCAGCGCATGGTGCGCTCCGACATCGGGAGCGCCGGCGTGATGTTCACGCTCGACACGGAGACCGGGTACCCGCAGGCGGTGCTGATCAACGCCGCGTGGGGGCTCGGCGAGTGCGTGGTGAAGGGGACGGTGGACCCGGACGAGCTGCTCGTCTTCAAGCCGGGAGTGGCGACCGGGGCGCCGCGCCCGATCCTGCGGGCGCGCTGCGGGACGAAGGCGACGCTGATGGTGCTGGCCGAGGGGGCGGCGCGGACGCGCACGGTGGACGTGCCCGCCGACCGG
>CAZPJF010000077.1:0-2082 GCA_964586095.1 uncultured Gemmatimonas sp.
GGGCGGGCGGCGACCCGCATGGCCGTGCACTTCACGGCGCAGGTGCCGGCCGGCGTGAAGCTCGACCTCCTCAGCATCTCGGGCGACATCACCGCGGCCGCGAGCGCACCCGTCATCGCCAAGACGGTCGACGGCGACGTGCGGGTGGTGACCGCGGTGGGACCCGTCCGCGGCGAGTCGATGAACGGCAGCGTCGACGTGCGCATGAGCTCGCTGGTGGGAGGGGACTCGGTCATCGCCAAGACGCTCAACGGCAACGCCTACGTCTACCTGCCCGCGTCGCCGGACGCGGTCCTCGACGTGGGTGTCATGAACGGCCGCGCCTCGACCGACTTCCCGGCCACGGTCGAGGACAACGGCCGGCGGCTCCGCGCGACCCTGGGCGCGGGCGGCCGCGTCGTCTACGCGCGCTCGCTCAACGGCGAGGTCGCGGTCCGCCGGCTGGACGCGGAAGGGCGCGCCTCACCCTGATCCGCATCCGCGCACTCAGCCGACGATCCGCCCGGCGAGCGTGAGGTCATCGCCGGTCACACCGCCGGCGTCGTGCGTCGAGAGCGTCACGATGACGCGGTTGTACCGGATGTCGACGTCGGGGTGGTGGTTCATCGCCTCGGCGGGCGCCACGAGGCTCCGCACGAACTCGACCGCCTCGGGGAAGCCGGCGAAGGTGTAGGTCCGCCGGATCGCGGCGCCATGCCGTTGCCACCCGGGCAGCGCGGCCAGGCGCCGTTGGAGTTCGATGTCGGAGAGGAGCGGTCGCGAGCCCACGGGGACCTCCTGCCGGGGTGAGGGAAGCCCGGACGGCTCCCCCGGCAAGATGCGGCGGACGCCTTTCACGTACAACTTAGGACCGCGTCCAACTCGCAGGCCGACCCCCGACCCCCGGTGCCGTGACCACAGCCGATGCGCTCCAGCTGCTCCGCCGCGGGCTCCTCGTGCTCCTCGTGATCGGCGCCGTCGGGCTCGTGGGGGAGCTGGTGCTGCTGGAGCACTACGACGACGTGCCGCAGCTCATCCCGTTCGGGCTGCTCGTGCTCACGCTGGCGAGCACGGCGTGGCACTGGATCGACGGGCGGAAGGGGAGCCTGCGCGTGTTCCAGGCCGTCATGCTCCTGCTCGTGCTCGCCGGGCCCGTCGGGATGCTCCTGCACCTCAAGGGCAACTACGAGATGGAACGCGAGTTCGACCCCGCGCTGCTCGGGCTCGACCTCTGGCTCGCCGTCGTGCGCGGCGAGGCGCCCGCGCTCGCCCCCGGCACGCTCGTGCAGTTCGGCCTCCTCGGCCTCCTCTACGCGTACAAGCATCCCACCCTCGACCCGCCACAGGACTGACCGCCATGCCCTCGCTCCGCCCCCGCGCCCTCGTCGCGCTCGCCATCGCCCTCCTCGCGTCCGCGCCGGCCGCCGCGCAGGTGGGCAAGCCCGTCACCGTGAAGGACGCCAACACCACCCCGGAGGCCGAGGTCGCCGCGATGCCGCACCTCGACGCGGCGCTCGCCAAGGCGCTCGTCGCCGCGCGGCCGTTCGCGAGCGCGACGGCGTTCGACGCCTTCCTCTCGTCGAAGCTGAGCAAGGAGCAGCGCACCGCGCTCTACGCGCGCCTCTGGGTCCACATCGACCTCAACTCGGCGTCGCGCGACGAGATCGCGCTCATCCCCGGCATGGGGCCGCGGATGATCCGCGAGTTCCTCGAGTACCGGCCCTATGCCTCGATGGCGGTCTTCCGCCGGGAGATCGGCAAGTACGTGAACGCCGAGGAGGTCGCGCGTCTCGAGCAGTACACCTTCGTCCCGATGAACCCGACCACCGCGAGCGACGAGGAGCTGCTCACCATCCCGAACCTCGGCCCCCGCATGTTGCGCGAGTTCAAGGAGTACCGGCCGTGGACGAGCAAGGAGCAGTTCCGGCGCGAGATCGGGAAGTACGTGAACGAGAAGGAGGTGGCACGGCTGGAGCGGTTCCTGAGGTTCGAGTAGGCAGAAGGCGGAAGGCAGAGAATCGAATGCGAATGAGGCGGCGACCCGCGTGCGCGGGCCGCCGCCTTTCTCGCTGCAATCCCACCCCTGCGCCCATCGGTGGTCTG
>CAZPJF010000077.1:2182-6892 GCA_964586095.1 uncultured Gemmatimonas sp.
CTTCTGCCCTCTGCCTTCTGCCCTCTGCCTACTGCTTCTCCCCGCAGAGATGGGCGAGCGCCACCCCCGAGAAGTTCGAGGTGAACACCGGTCCGTACCCCGGCTGCTTCGGCACGCGCTTCTCGTAGATCGTGCCCTTCCGCTCGTCGTGCCAGAGGATCGTCTCGGTGACCGCGACCGTCTTGCGGGGGCAGTTGAACGTCGCCTTGGCGCGGGAGCCGGTGATCGGGCCCTTGGGGGTGTCGGTCGGCTTCGCGAACACCACGCGCACGGTCGCGGTGACCAGGGTGTCGCGGCGCACGATGCTCGCGGGATCCACGAACACGGCGTTGCCGGTGGAGGTGCTGCCGATCGGCTGCCACTTCTGCGCGGCGGCGGCCTGCGGGAGGAGGAGCGCGGCGACGAGGAGCAACGCGCGCACCGCGGGGGCGGGGTCGTGGCGCGTCATCTCAGATCTCGATGAGGCGCACGACGCGGTGCCCGCAGGTGCCGCACTTGCCGATGAGGGCGAGGTCCTTGTCGCGGATCTCCGCCTCGGTGAGGTCGAAGTGGCGCGTGGTGAGGCAGTGCGCGCAGAATCCGCTGTCGAGCAGCTTGGCGCGCGTCGCCTCGGGGACCTGGTCCCAGATGCGCTGGGCATCGGGCGTGAACGTCGCCATCGTTGGCTCCGGGTTCGGTTGGACCACTGCGCTAGGATGCCGCCGCCGCGGCCGGCGCGCCAGTCGGGTGCGGCCGCGTGGTGCGCCATGCGAGCACCCCCGCGAGCGCGAACAGCGCGGCGGCGATCAGGAACGGGAAGCCGGGCAGGTGCCACCGCGCCCCGTCGCGGATCGCCCAGGCGAACGCCGAGGTGAACAGCCCGGGCCCGAGCATCCCCGCGATGCCCATCAGGCTGCTGTTCGCACCCTGCACGCGGCCCTGCTCCGAGGGCCCCACCCGCTGCGAGATGAGTCCGAGCAGCGACGGGTTGAAGAAGCCGGCTGGCGCGTAGAGCGCGGCACCGAGCCAGAAGACCGGCACGGTGGCGGCCACGCCGTAGAGGGCGAAGCCGAGCGTGCCGAACACCGCCCCGATCGCCAGGGCGCGCCGCTCCCCGAGCCGGCGCACGACCGGGCGCACGAGCCCCCCCTGCACGAGCACGTTCGCCACGCCGACCGCCGCCAACGCCCAGCCGACCTGCTTCGCGTCCCAGTCCAGCTGGTAGCCGGCCCAGAGCACGAAGACCGACGGGAAGACGGTATGGCCCAGGTTGTAGAGGAACGAGACCGTGGCGAGCCCGAGGAGCCGCGGCTGCCCGCGCAGCAGTGCGAGCGCGCCGAGCGGGTTGGCCCGCGAGAGCCGGAACGGCGCGCGGCGCGCGGACGGCAGCGACTCGGGGAGGACGAAGAGGCCGTAGGCGGCGTTGGCGAGTGCCAGCGCGCCCGCGACCACGAACGGCAGTCGCGGGTTCGCCGCGCCGAGCATGCCGCCGAGCGCGGGCCCGACGATGAAGCCGAACCCCCAGGCCGCCCCGACCATCCCGAACGCCCCCGCGCGCTTCTCGGGCGGCGTCACGTCGGCGATGTACGCCGTGGCCGTGGCGAAGCCCGCGGCGGTCATCCCCGAGAGCACGCGCCCGATGAACAGCCATGTGAGCGTGGGGGCGACGGCCATCAGCAGGTAGTCGAGCCCGAGCCCCAGGATCGAGAGCAGGAGCACCGGGCGCCGTCCGAATCGGTCCGAGAGCGCCCCGAGCAGCGGCGAGCAGAGGAACTGCATCGCGGCCCACGTCGTCCCGAAGAGGCCGTGCATCTCCGCCGCGCGCGCCGTGTCGCCGCCGAGGAACCCGCGGATGAGCTGCGGCAGCACCGGGATGACGATCCCGAAGGCCACGATGTCGAGCACCATCGAGACGAAGATGAACGCGATGGCGGCGCGGCGTGGCACGGCGTGGTGGTCGAGGGGTAACAGGAGGAGCGTGCGACCGTCCAATATGCACCCGCCTCGAGGAGCCCGAATGTCCCGTCCCCGCGCCGACCATCGCGCCCCGCACGCCGAACCCGACGGCGCAGGGCCCTGCGGGCACGGCGACGACCGCCGGACGTTCCTGCGCGACGGCCTCATGGCCGTCGCCGCGATCACGCTCGTCGCCGGCGACGCGGCCCCCCTCCACGCACTCGCCCGTACGCTCGCCACCGGTCGCGCCGGCGGCGGCACGGTGCGCTACGACCTCCCCGCCGCCGACGGGGCCACCATCGACAGGGCGAACCGCCTGATCCTCGTCCGCTACCAGGGGATGGTCCACGCCTTCGGGCTCGAATGCCCGCACAAGGGCACGCTCGTGGAGTGGCAGCCGGCGCAGCAGCGGTTCTACTGCCCCAAGCACAAGAGCACGTTCAAGCCCGAGGGGACGCGCATCCAGGGCAAGGCGCCGCGGAGCCTCGACCGCTATCCCGTGCGCATCGAGGACGGCAAGGTGGTCGTGGAGACCGCGGCGCCGATCGACGCGCAGCGGGATGCCGCCCGCTGGGCGGCGGCCGGCGCGCGGATCGGCTGAGGGCCTCAGGCCGACTCGGCCACCTCGCGCTCCACCGCCGCCCGCAGGATGCTCATGAAGTCCTGCGCGTTCGTCACCACGCCGACCGCCTGGTGCGTGCCGCGGTCCTTGAGCTTGCTCACCAGGAACTCGCTCGCGTCGACGCAGATCGTGGGGAGCTCGCGGATCTCGCCCTCCGGCGTCGCGTAGTAGGCGGGGAGCATGTTCCCCACCGCGATCGAGTGGAGCGCGGTCGCGATCATCACGGCCATGGTGGCCTTGATGGTGTGGGCGCGCGTCGCCTCCTGCGCCGCGACGTTGTCGGTGTGCACGTCAGGCAGCGGGCCGTCGTCGCGGATCGAGCCGCCGAGGACGAACGGGACCTCCTCCACCACGCACGCGTGCATGATGCCGCCCGTGATGACGCCCTGTGCGACGGCGTCGCCGATCGAGCCGGCACGGCGTACCGCGTTGATCGCGCGCATGTGCGCGGCGTGGCCGCCGACGGTCGGCTCCCCCTCGCTCGTCATCCCGAGCGTGGTGCCCACGATCGCCGCCTCGATGTCGTGCACCGCCACGGCGTTGCCCGCGAGCGGCGCCTGGACGTACCCGTTGCGGATGAACCAGACGAGGTTGTCGCGCGCGCGCGAGTGGACGAGCGCCGGTCCGGTCACCCAGAGCACGTAGCCGCCGCGTCGCTTCTCCTCCACCAGCATCCGCGCGATGAGGCGGTAGTCGATCGGCTTCTCGCGCGAGACCTGGCTGCTCATGAAGTGGAAGTCGCCGTGCGCGCCGTCCTGCGCGTCGAAGCCCGACGCGTGGACGAGCACGCCCTCGCGCCCGTCCTCGGCGCTCCCGACCACCACCTGGTCCCCGGCGCGCACGCGCCGTCCCTCGCGCACCCACCAGGCGCCCTCGGCATCGCGCACGAGCACGCCGTCCATCCGCGGCTCGCGCGGCATGGTCCACCGGCCGTCGGCGCCCTTCACGTAGGTCGGGAGGTTGGTCGTCGCGAAGAACCCGTCGGGGAGCACGCCGTCGCGCTCGGCGGCCACCGTGCGGGCGGGCGGCGCGGCGCGCAGGTCGGGGCGCGTGAAGTCGGGGGGACGGTAGCGGATCGGGGAGGGCATCGGCGGTCGGCGGGGTTCGGTGGGTCGTGCGGCGGCGTCCGCGACGGTCAGAGGATCCGCTTGCCGAGCGCGCTGAGGATCAGCTCGGCCGCGATCTCGGCGGTGCGGTTGCGCTCGTCGAGCACCGGATTGACCTCCACGAGGTCGAGGCCGACGAGCTTCCCCGTATCGGCGAGCATCTCCATCGCGAGGTGTGCTTCGCGGTAGGTCATGCCTCCCGGCACGGCGGTGCCGACGCCCGGCGCCTCGCTCGGGTCGATCACGTCCATGTCGAACGAGAGCCAGAGCCCGCCGCTCCCGCGCGTGGCGACGGCGATCGCCTCCTCCATCACGAGCCGCACGCCGCGTTCGTCGAGCGCGCGCATGGTGAACGCCGAGAGACCCCACTTGCGGATGTGGGTGCGCTCGGGCTGGTCGAGGTCGCGGAGCCCGACGAGCGCGACGTCACTGGCCACGAGCGCCGGCCGGTCGCCCGCGATGCCCGCCATGGCCTTGTCGCCGTTGCCGAGGAGCGCCGCGAGCGGCATGCCGTGCACGTTGCCCGAGCGCGAGCTGGCCGGCGTGTTGAGGTCGCCGTGTGCGTCGATCCAAAGGCAGCCGAGCCGCTCGCCCTTCGCGTGGAGGTGGGCGGCGGCCCCGGCGATCGAGCCGGCGGCGAGGGCGTGGTCGCCGCCCAGCACCACGGGGAACTGCCCGGCGTCGAGGGCCGCCCGCGTGCGCGCCGCGACCTCGGTGCAGACCTCGGTGATCGCCCCGAGGTAGCGCGCCCCACGCTGCGCGCCGCGGGCCGCATCCTCGCGGAAGGGCACGACGACGTTCCCCGTGTCCTCCACGGTGTGGCCGAGCTTCTCGATGCGGTCGCGCAGGTCGGTGTAGCGCACGGCGGCAGGGCCCATGTCGACGCCGCGGCGCGAGGCGCCGAGGTCCATGGGGACGCCGATCAATCGGACGGAGGTCATGCGCGGAGCCTACACCGTGGTGCACGCCGCGGAAGGTCCGCGCATCGGCATGCACGGGAACCGCGCGGTATGCGCCGGCATGCGCATAGGCTTGCAGCGCGCGGCG
>CAZPJF010000077.1:6992-12004 GCA_964586095.1 uncultured Gemmatimonas sp.
CCGCGCCCGTCACGCCGCGCGCGCGCGACCGCCGGCGCTCAGCGCGAGGCCCACCACCACCACGGTCACCGCGCCGGTGACGTTGTGCCACAGGAAGGCGATGCTCGGCACCTGCCAGCTGACCAGGGCCACGGTCGTCATGCCTGCGATGAGCCCGACGAAGGCGCCGACCGCCCGCGCGCGCGGGATCATGGCGAGGAGGAAGACGCCGAGGATCGACCCGTAGAAGTACGACCCGAAGCGGTTGACCACCTCGATGAGCGACCCGAGCGAGGCCGCGTACGTCGCGACGACGCACGCGAACCCGCCCCAGAGCGCGGTGGCCCACTTGGAGACGGCCAGGAAGTGGGCGTCACTCCCCTCGCGCCGCGCGTAGCGCCGGTAGAAGTCGACCACGGTGGCCGTGGAGAGCGAGTTCAGCTCCGCGGCGATCGAACTCATGGCGGCGGCGAGGACGGCCGCGAGGAAGATGCCGGCGAAGCCGAGCGGCAGGTGGTCGAGGACGAAGCGCGGGATGATGTAGTTCACGTCCCGCGTCGGCTGGCCGGTGACGCGGCCCGCCTCGGCGAGGGCGACGGCGCGGATCGAGTCGAGCGCGCGGTCCTGCTCCGCGAAGTCGTGGAGCGCGAGCGGCGCGACCAGCGAGTCCCCCCGTGCGCGCGCGCGCGCCGCGATGAGGGCGACCTCCGCCCGGCGCGCGCCCTGCACGGCGTGCCGCGCGCGGAGCGAGTCATAGGCGGCCGGCGCGGCCGCCTGCACGGCGGCGTCGTGCCGCGGGTTCCAGTAGAGCGGCCCCGGCCGGAACGTGTAGTGGAGGAACACCAGCACGCCGAGCAGGAGGATCAGCGCCTGCAGCGGGATCTTCCAGTAGGCGCTCATGAGCAGCGAGCTGCGCGCCTCGTCGACGGACTTGGCGGTGAGGTAGCGCTGCACCTGGCTCTGGTCGGTCCCGAAGTACGAGAGCATGAGGAACGTGCCGCCGATGATCCCCGACCAGAACGTGTACTGGTTCTCGAGCGAGAGCGAGAAGTCGAAGACCCGCATGCGCCCCGCGGCGCCGGCGACCGCGAAGGCGTCGTCGAGCGGGACCGGGAGCCGCACGACGAGCACGACCACCATGCCGAGCACGGCCGTGACGATGACGAACATCTGCTTCACGTCGGCCCAGGTGACGGCGGCCACGCCGCCGACCACGGTGTAGAGCACGGTGGGCACGCCGATGAGCGCCACGCACCAGGTGAGCGGCCAGCCGAAGATCGCCGAGAGCACCACCGCCGGCGCCGAGATGATCGCGCCGCACGACATGCCGCGCGAGAGCAGGAACAGCAGGCTCGTGAGGGTCCGCGTGCGCGCGTCGAACCGGCGCTCGAGGTACTCGTACGCGGTGTACACCTTGGCGCCGTGCAGGAAGGGCACCAGCGTGACGCCGAGGATGACCATCGCGACCGGCAGGCCGAAGTAGAACTGGACGAACCGGAGCCCGTCGGTGGCGCCCTGTCCGGTGGTCCCGATCAGCGTGATCGCCGAGAGCTGCGTCGCCATCACCGACAGCCCCACCGCCCACCAGGGCAGCGACCGGTTGGCGAGGAAGTAGCCCTCGATGTCCGTCGCGCCGCGCGCCCGCCGCAGGCCGTCGCCGACGACCCAGGCGAGGTATGCGACCACGATCAGCCAGTTCAGCCAGTGCATGCGGTCAGCCCGCGTAGCGCTGCTGCAGCAGCCAGAGCAGCGCGAGCGTCACCGCCTGGATGACGACCACGCGCAGGAGGGTCTCGCGGACGCGCTGGGACATGGCGGAAGGTTAGGGGCGGGCGCCCTTGGGCGGAACCCGTCGCGCGTGGCATCGTACGGCGATGCAGCGGTCGCGGTGCGCGGCCGCCGGTGGTCCTCCCGCTCGCCCCTCCATGACGCTCCTCCTCCTCGGGCTCGGCGCCCTCCTCTCGCTCCCGCTCACCGCGCTCGGCCTGCCCGGCACGTGGGCGTTCCTCGCCGGCGTCGGGGTGTGGAAGTCGTTCGACCCGGCGGCGGGCGTCTCCTGGACCGCCGTGCTCGTGGGCGTCGCGCTGGCGACGGTGGCCGAGCTGCTCGAGTGGGGGCTCGCGTCGCGCTACACGGCCAAGTACGGCGGCTCGCGCCGCGCGGGGTGGGGCGCGCTGGTCGGCGGACTCGTCGGCGCCGTCGTGGGCGTCCCGGTGCCGGTGATCGGGTCGATCATCGGCTCGTTCGCCGGCGCGTTCCTCGGGGCGCTGGCGCTCGAGTGGACCAAGCACGGCGAGCACGACCGGGCCGGCCGCGTGGCCTGGGGGGCGTTCGTGGGGCGCGTCCTCGCGTCGGCGATCAAGGTGGGGATCGGCGTCGTGATCGCCGTGCTCGTGCTGGCCTCCGCGATCTGGTGACGCGCCGCGCCCGGGCTCCCGGGCCGTCGCGCGTCAGAGGTACGGCGACATCAACCGGGCCAGGCCGTCCCGCAGCTTGACCGGGATCGCCCGCGCATCGACCTCGGGCAGCGTGATCTCGCGGGCGCTCGCGATGCGCTCGGCGGCGAGCGCGTCGAGGGCTTCGGCGCACGCGGTGCAGTAGATCTCGACGTCGAGCTCGAAGTTGAGGCGCAGGCTGCGCGGGTCCCAGTTCGTGGACCCGATCAGCGCCCAGCGCCCGTCGACCACCATCATCTTCGCGTGGTCGAACGGCAGCGGCGTGAGGAACACGCGGCAGCCCGGGCGCAGCACCTGCCAGAGCTGCGCCATCGCGGCCCACTGGACCACCGGGATGTTCACGTGCGCGGGGAGCACGATGTCGACGCGCACGCCGCGGAGCGCGGCCACGCCGAGCGCCGCGATCATGCCCTGGTCGGGGAGGAAGTACGGCGTGACGATGCGGACGCGCTCGCGTGCCGCCGCCAGCGCACCCAGGATGACCGTGCGGAGGATCTCGATGTCGCCGTCGGGGCCGTCGGTGATCGCGCGCGCGGTGGTCGTGCCCACCTCGGCGAGCGAGGGGAACCAGCCCGGTCCGTCCAGGACCTCGCGCGTGGTGAAGGCCCAGTCCTCGGCGAAGGCCTCCTGGACCTGGCCGACGAGCGGCCCCTCGATCCGGAAGTGCAGGTCGCGCACCAGGCGCGGGGGTCGGTCGGCGTGGATGTTCCGCGCCTGGATGTTCATGCCGCCCGTGAAGGCGACGCGCCCATCGACCGTGAGGATCTTGCGGTGGTTGCGCAGGTTGAAGAACGCGAGCCCCGCCTGGTGCACCCGCGGGAGGAAGAGCTCGGTCCGGACGCCGGCGCGCCGCAGGGCCTTGTGGACCGGCGGCCAGGTGTAGCGGGCGCCGAAGCCGTCCACGAGCACGCGCACCTCCACCCCGCGGCGCGCCGCGGCGGTGAGCGCCTCGATGAACGGCTGGCCGGCGCGGTCGGCCCCGAAGATGTAGCTGGCGAGGGCGACCGTGCGCCGCGCCTCGCGGATGGCGGCGAGCATCGCCGGATACGCCTCGTCACCGTTCTGCAGGAGCGTGATCGCGTTCCCGCGCAGCAGCGGGCGGCCGGAGAGCTTCTCGCCGAGGCGCGCGAGGGGGACGAGGTCGGCGGGCACGGACGAGGCGGTCCCCGTGCGCGCGATGCTGAGCGCGCTCGGCGTGGAGAGCGGCAGGCGCCGCCGGTCCCGGTGCAGGATCGTGGCGCGCCGCTGGATGCGGTTCAGCCCGAAGACGGCATAGAGGAGCGGGCCGATGACGGGCGCGAGCCAGGCGAGGCCCGCCCAGCCGATCGCGGCGCGGACGTCGCGCTTGCGGAGGACGGCGTGGGCGCTGGCCGCGAGACTCATCGCGACGGCCAGCGCGCCCGCCGCATAGGGCCACCAGGAGGGAGCGTGCACGGGCCTCGTGCCGGAGGGATACGATGGGGGAATCTACCCGGTGTCCGGGAGCGCGCACCCGTGGCGCGTGCGACCCTCGACGGCGCGTGCGGGCGTCGCCATCTTCCCTGCAGCCGCCGCGTCCGCCCCACGCGCACGCGGTGCGCGAGCGACGGGCATCCGCGCCCCCGCGACCCGACCACTCCGCCCTCCGGGAGACCCACGCATGTCGACCGCCCGTCGCGTCCCGCTCGCGCTCGCCTTCGCGCTCCTCCTTGGCGCGGCGGCGGCCTGCAACGAGGAAGGGACGACGGTCGGGCCGCCGGAACTCATCAACCCGGTGGGCACCTGGTACCTCCACGCGGTGGATGACAGCGCACTCAGCGCGCTCGCCTCGGACCGCGCGGTCGGCGTAGCCCGTGAATGGACCATCGTCGACTCGGCGCGTCTCGTCGTCACGCCGGGCGGGTCGTACCAGCAGCAGATCTTCAACCGCATCCTCCTGCAGGGGAACCTCGACCGCGTGGAGCGCATCGTCGACCTCGGCAGCTGGCTCATCGTGGGCGACTCGATCGTGTTCACGTCGGAGACGCTCGACCGGTCGTTCCTGGTCACCGGGGGCCTGAGCGGCAGCCTCCTCACGAACGAGGCGTTCGCGACGTACATCGGCGCGCCGCGGAATGTGGGCCGCTATCGGAAGACGCCGCCCTGATCCCCGGCGGCCCGGCAACCCTGCGCTGACCGAACGCGTACAATGGACGGCGGGCCCTCGCGTTGCGGGGACCCGCCGTCCACGCGAAGTTGGTACCAGACCCCCTCTCCGGAGCCGCGCCACATGAAGGTCACGTTCACGGTGAACGGGACGTCGAAGACCGTCGACGTCCCCGCCGACATGCCGCTGTTGTGGATCCTCCGGGACGTCCTCGACCTGAAGGGCACCAAGTACGGCTGCGGCCAGGCGCTGTGCGGCGCCTGCACGGTGCACGTGAACGGCGAGGCGCAGCGCTCCTGCCAGCTCCCGGCGAGCGCGGTCAACGGCCGGCGCGTCACCACCATCGAGGGGCTCTCCGCCAACGCGACGCACGCGCTGCAGCAGGCGTGGGAGGAGCTCGACGTCCCGCAGTGCGGCTACTGCCAGGCCGGCCAGATCATGCAGGCCGCCGA
>CAZPJF010000078.1:0-11998 GCA_964586095.1 uncultured Gemmatimonas sp.
GGAAGACGTGCACCATCTCGTGCGCCAGCACGTGTTCCGCCTCGCCGAGGTCGCCGGCGAAGAAGAACATGTTCCGCTGCCGGAGCGCGTCGGTCACGCCGCCGGTGCCTTCGCCGAGGTCGCCGGTCACGTTGTTCTGCGCGAACTCCGAGCGCGAGCCGTAGATCAGGATCGGCTTCCGCTCCTTGAACTCGTGCCCGAGCACGCGCTTGAGCCGCGCGTAGGTGCGCTCCGCCATCTGCCCGGTGTACTGCGCGACCTGCTGCAGCTCCGGGTAGTAGTGCACGTCGAAGTGCTCGGTCTTGAGCACCTGCCAGTTGAACTCGCGGAACTGGACGTGGTTCTGGCCGAAGTACGTCCCCATCTGGGCGCCGGCCGGGGTGGCGGCGACGAGGAGGAGGGCCAGGAGGCGGCCGGCGCGGATCATCGGGGCTCCTTAGGCGGTGACGGGCACGGCCGGGGCATCCCCCCAGAGCCGCTCGAGCTGGTAGAACGTGCGCAAGGTCGGGTGGAACACGTGCACCACGAAGTCGACGTAGTCCAGGAGCACCCAGCGGCCCTGCTCCAGCCCTTCCACGGAGTGCACCGGCATCCCCTCCGACTTGAGCGCATCCATCACGTGCTGCGCGCTGGCGCGGACGTGCGTGTCGGAGGTGCCGCTCGCGACGATGAAGTAGTCCGTCATGTCCGTCACGCCGCGGAGGTCGAGCACCACGACCTCGTTCGCCTTGTGGTCGGCGAGGACTTGGGCGGCGCGGCGGGCGGAGTGGAGCACGGCGGGAGCGGCGGTGACCATCGGGGCGGGGGCGGGGCGGTCTGGAAGGGCGAACCCGTGAACTCCCGAAAGGTTCCGGGCGTCCGAGCGCCGCGCAAGCGCGGGGCGCACGCGGCTGACGCGCGGGCGCCCGCCGCGTGCCCCCGCCGCCGAACGCACGAATGCGGGGCGGCTCATCGAGCCACCCCGCATCCGTCCGTCGTTGCGCGCCGCCTACCGCCCGCCGCCCACTAGCCCTTGATCACCCACACCTTGATCTCCGGCTTCACGTCCGCATGCAGGCGGATCGCGACCTTGTAGACGCCGAGCGCCTTGATGGGCTCGTGCAGGTCGATCATGCGCTTCTCGACCTCCGTGAAGCCCTGCGCCTCGAGCTGGTGGGCGATGTCGCTCGCCGTGACCGAGCCGAAGAGCTTGCCTTCCTCGCCGACCTTGGCCGAGAAGGTCAGCGAGACCTCCTCGAGGCGCTTGGCGACGGCGGCGGCCGCGTCGCGGCGCGCGTTCTCCGCCGCCTCGAGCCGCTCCTTCTCCTGCGCGATGCGCTTCTTGTTCCCCGGGGTCGCCTCGTAGGCGATGCCGCGCGGGAGCAGGAAGTTGCGGGCGTAGCCGGACGAGACGTCCACGATGTCGCCGGGATGCCCGAGGTTGTCCACGGCCTGCCGAAGGATCACTTCCATTGTTCACTCCGAACGTTGGGACTGGCCCCGCGTCGCGCGGCGCCAATCGAACCAGGTATCGCCGAGGCCGAGCCCGGCGGCCACCATCATCACGACCGGCCAGAAGATCAGGGTGAACACGGCGAGCAGCACCGTCATCACCCGGCCGGGCGCCAGGAACCAGATCAACACGCCCATCCCGCGCAGCGCGTACAACGCGCCGAAGAACACCAGCAGGTTGAACCCCGCGTCGCGTGCCCACCCGTCGAGCGGCAGCGCCACCAGCGTCAACCCCAGCACCACGCCCCAGACGAGCGCGTCATGGAACCGCAGGTCCCGCAGCCGCGCGAGCGGCGGGCCCAGCCGGGCCCGGCCCACGCGATGGTACACCGCCCACCCGAGCGCCAGCGTCGCGAGCGACTCCAACGCCAGCAGGGCGGGGAAGAACCGGAGGGCGATGCCGGGGAGCTGGGCGAGCTGGCGCTCGACCGTCTCGCCGTAGGTCCCCCACCCGGGTGAGCCGCGGACGAGGTCCGCCCACTCCGCCGTGCCGGTGACCGCCTGCCACTCCCGCGTCGCCAGCGTGGCACGACGCCCCACCTCGGCCTGGACCAACGCCGAGCCGCCGGCGAGGCCGTCCGGCAGGACGAGCATCACCGCCGCCCCGGCGACCAGCGCGGCCAGCAGCGCCAGCAACGCCTTCGGCAGGAACGACTCCTCGCCCCGCAGCGACACCGCCACGCCGAACGCCAGCGCGAGCAGCACCGCCCACCCGCGCGCGAGGTCCAGGAAGGGCCCGGAGGCTCCCGGCGGCCGGGTGAGCACCCACGCCGCGAAGGCCGTCCAGACCAGGGCGAGCGGGAGTCGCCCCCCGGCGCGCCATCCCGCCACCGCGAGCGCCGCCGTCACCGGGGCGAGCAGCAGCAGCACCTCCTCGACCGGCACCACGATCCGCGGCGCGGAGAGCGTGGTGACCAACACCAGCACCAGCAGCGCCAGGATCGGCTTCCACCAGCCGCGTTCGCGCGCCGGGGCCGCGCCCTCCCCGTCGCTCACCCCGCCCCTACTGCGCCGACTGGCTGCGCGTGTAGGGGAGCAGCGCCAGGTAGCGCGCCTTCTTGATCGCCTTCGCCAGCTGCCGCTGGTGCCGCGCGTCCACGCCGCTCAGCCGGCTCGGGAGGATCTTCCCCGTGTCGGTCACGAAGCGGCTCAGGAAGCGCTCGTCCTTGTAGTCGATGAAACGGATCCCCGCCTCGGTCACCGGGCAGGTCTTCTTGGGTCGGCGCATGGGCTACTCCTCGTCGTCGTCGTCGTCGCCATCGCGCGCGCGGCGCGCGGCGAGCTGCTCTTCGGTCATCGGCGGCGCGCCGAGCTCGTGCTCATGCACCGAGATGAGGTAGCGGATCACGCTGTCGTCGAGCTTGAGCGCGCGCTCGAACTCCGGCAGCGCCTTCCCCTCGGCCTTGAACCGCGCGACCACGTAGTAGCCGGTGTCCTTGGAGCCGATCTTGTAGGCGAGCTGGC
Organism: uncultured Gemmatimonas sp.; assembly: GCA_964586095.1. Lineage (GTDB taxonomy): Bacteria > Gemmatimonadota > Gemmatimonadetes > Gemmatimonadales > Gemmatimonadaceae > Pseudogemmatithrix. The sequence continues at coordinate 2,956 of CAZPJF010000078.1, forward strand.
GACGGCCCCAGTGGTCGAGCGTGATGGGGTCCTTCGTGCCGAGGAGCGCGTGATGCTTCTCCAGCTTCTCGGCGATGGCGGCGTCTTCGAGTGCGGAATCGAAGATGTACACCGCCTCGTATTCACGAGACAATGCGGCAATCCTCCCTTTGGTCGTGATCGCCCCCCGCGGGTTGCCGACGCGGGGGGAGAGTGGCGATCCGTTCGGGCCGACCTCGGTGCCGGGCCCGGAACGCCATATGTGGAAAGCCCCGTAAGCTACGCCGGATCAGTGGGTTGGTCAACCGGGGCCGTCCCGGCCGCCGGACCGCCCCGCGCGATGCCGACCCTCGGCGCGCTACCGCCGCAGGCGCTGCAGCGACTGTTCCGCCGCGATGTACCCGAACGCCGCCGGCGGCCCCGACGCGATCGCCCCCTCCCACGCCGCCCGCGCCTCGGCCCACCGCCCGTTGGCCGCGTGCCACTGCCCGATGCCGTTGCCGAGCGTGGCCTTCTCCGTCGGCGACGCGTCGGCTGCGATCAGGGCGCTCTCCGGCAGCTCCCCCTTCATCCACAGCAACGCCCGGTGGTACGAGAAGTTCTCGATCACGTTCCAGTCGGCCCGGGTGTCGTCGAGGATCCGCCGGGCTTCCGCCATCCGGCCCAGGTGCGCCAGCGTCAGCACCCACCAGTAGCCGGCCGACGCCCGGGTGTCGTCGTTCCGGGCCAGCCGCACGTCCTCGGCCCACACCGGCTCGGCCTTGGCGAAGTCACCCACGATGAAGTAGGTGAGGGCCAGATGGTACCGGATGTTGGTGTGCAGCGTGCCCGTGGGGATCCCGCGCGCGTTCGGACGGCCATCGGGCTCGACCTCGTCGGGCTTGCCGGCCACGACGGCGCGCGCGCGCTCGAGGTCGGCGATCGCGCGGTCGAACTGCCGGAGCGAGATGTACCGGTGCCCGCGATGGCGCAGCAGGTGCGGCTCGTCGGGATAGCGACGCAGCCCCTCGGTGTAGATGTCCACCGCCTGCTGGAAGTCGCCGCTGTAGCCCACGTGGCGACCGTACCAGATGATCGAGTCGAGGTTCTCCGGATGGCGCTCCCACGCCGCCTTGGCCGCGGCGAGCTGGGCCGCCGGGTCCGGCTGCGCCTGGGCCGTCGCCGCCGCCGGCGCGATCAGAAGGAGTGCGGACGCGAGGCCGCCGAGCATCCGGCGGAGGCAGGTACGGGGTCGGGCGACACGCATCGGGGGTCCGTTTGCAGGGGGAAGGGGGGAGAATGTAGACTCCCGCCCATGCGACGAGCCAGCGGGTGTCGGCGGCGGGTGATCGCCACGTGACGGCACCGCCGTTCCGCGACGAATCCCTGGTGGCCGCGGGGCCGGACGCCGTCGCTGCCGTGCTCGCCGGCGAGGTCGTGATCCTCTCCATCCGCGACGGCATCTACTACCAGCTCGAGGGCGTCGGTGCGCTGGTCTGGGAGCGCCTGGCGACCCCGGTGCGCGTCGACGCGCTGGTGACGGCGATCGTCGAGCGCTTCGAGGTCGAGCCGAAGCGGGCACGCGAGGATCTGGTCGCGCTGCTCGCGGACCTCGAGGCGGCCGCCCTCGTCGTGCGGATCCCCGCGCCGACACCGTGACGGGGCGCTTGCGTTCTGGCGCGGCCGGCCGACAATTGCACGCATGAGCGAGTCTCGCCTGCCCACGCCCGACGCCGACCCGCCGGCGCCCCGCGCCCCGTACCTCGTGCCTCGCCTGCAGCGGCTGGGCGCGGCGACGGAGCTCACGCGCGCCGTGATGATGCAGGGCGCGATGGATGGCTTCATGGGGCGCCGGACGAGCTGAGTGTACGACCTCCCGGACTACGTCGCGATGGTCCTCGACCGTCGCCGTACGTCTGCGTACCTCGCCTCGATCGCCGCGACCGTCCGGCCGGGGGATGTCGTCCTCGAGCTCGGCGCGGGATTCGGCTTCTTCGCGATCGCGGCCGCGCTGCGCGGCGCGCGGCACGTCTTCGCCGTGGAGCCCAACGACGCGATCGCACTCGGCCCGGGGCTCGCCGCCGCGAACGGCGTCGCGGAGCGCGTCACCTTCCTCCAGGGCACGGCGGAGCGCGTCACCCTGCCGGAGCGCGCCACGGTGCTGCTCGAGGACCTGCGCGGCGTCTCCCCGCTGCATGGCGGGCGGCTCGCATCACTCGAGGCCGCGCGCGAGCGCCTGCTCACCCCGGACGCGCGGTGGATCACGCTCCGGGACCGCCTCATGGTCGCGCCGGCGCGGCGCCCCCCCGGGCTCGGTGCAGCGCCGGCGGCGATCGTCGCGCCCGACGGCACCTCGATCCAGCTCGCGCCGCTCGGGCCACTCCTCGCCTCCACCTGGTCCCGCGTGGCCGCCACCGAGGTGGAGCCGCTCGGCCCGGGGGCCTGCTGGGCGGAGCTCTCGTATCCCGAGGGTCCGGCGACCAGCCAGCGCGGGGCGGTCGCGCTCGAGGTGACGTCGGCCGGGGAGCTGGGCGGATTCGTGACCTGGTTCGAGGCCACCCTCTCGGGCGACCAGCGTTACGACACCGGCCCCGGCCCCACGCGCACCGTCTACGACTGCGGGTGGCTCCCGTTGGACGCCCCGGCCGAGGTCATGCCGGGCGACTGCATCGAGCTCGAACTCGCCGCGACCTTCGATGGAACGGACTACGTCTGGTCGTGGGATACGCTGCTCCGGCCGCGGGCGGGGCCCGAGCGCCGGAGCCGGCAGTCGAACCTCGCGATGATGCTGCGGACACCGGCGCGGCTGCGCCGGCGGCGTGCGGCCCATGTCCCGCGGCTCGACGCGGAGGCCCGGCTCGTCGCGCGGGCGGTCGCGCTCGCCGACGGCGAGCGCACGCTCGCTGCGATCGCGGCGATCCTCGCTCGCGAGGCGCCGGACGTGCTCCGCGATGAGGCCGCCGCGCTGCGGTGGGCCGGTGAGGCGCTGGCGCGCCTCCAGGAGCACGGCGCGGGATGAGCCGGTGGCGCCGATGAGCGGGTTCCTCCTCTGGTGGCACCGAGGCGGAGCCGAGCTCGATGCGGGCGCGCGTGCGCGGGTCGGGACCGCGCTCGCCGCGCGCCACCCCGGCGCCCCGCGCTGGCGCCTCGACCCCGGATGCGCTGCGGTGCAGCTCGCGTGGCCACATGGCTGGGATCCCACCGGCGCGATGCCGCATCAGGCCGGGAGCTGGCTCATCGCCGGCGAGGTGCGGCTCGACGATCGCGCGACGCTCGTCGAGCAGCTCGCCCGGGCTGGACACGCCGTCGCACCGGGCGCGCCCGACGCCGCGCTGCTGGGCGTGGCGCTCGCCGCCTGGGGTGCGGACGCCCCGGATCGGCTCCTCGGCGACTATGCCTTCGTGGCGCTCGACACCGGCGCGCGGCGCCTCGTCGCCGCACGCGGCACGACGGGGGTGGTGCCGCTCTTTCGCGCCGAGTCCACGGAGTGGGTCGCGCTCTCGAACGACCTCGACGCACTCCTCGCACTGCCCAGCGTGACGGACGCGGTCGACGAGGGAGCACTGGTCGATTTCCTGCACGCCGGCGCGATGCTCTCGCCCGACCGGACCGCGCGCCGTGCGGCACGGCGCGTCCCGCCGGGCAGCGCGCTCGCGTGGGAGCCGTCGGGCGGTGCGCGCGTACGTGCGAGTTGGCGCCTCCCGGAGCCGGCGCTGCTGCGGCTCCGCGACCCGCGCGAGTACGGCGACGGCTTCCGCGCCGTGCTCGAGGCGGCGGTCGCCGATCGCATCCGCGGCGGGTCGGCCGGGATCCTGCTGAGCGGCGGGCTCGATTCATCCGCGATCGCCGCGGCACTCCGCGCCACCGTGCCGCCGGAGCACCTGTGGGCGCTCACCATCTCCGCCGAACACCTCGTCGCGACCGACGAGGCTGCCTGGGCCGGGCGCGTGGCGCGGCACCTCGCACTGCCCAACAGCGTGTCGGCCGACGACCCGGCGCGCCTGCTCGCGCACCTCGACGACGCCACGCTCCGCACGCCGGAGCCGGTGGACGAGCCCGACCTCGCGGGCTGGCGCACGCACGCCGCGCAGCTCGCGACGTTCGCGCCGGTGGCGTTCGAAGGCGAGGACGGCGATGCGCTGCTCGCACCGCCCGACCTGGTGACGATGCTCCGACGCGGCGGGTGGATCGAGACGCTCCGCGCCTGGCGCGCGTACCGGGCCGCCACCGGCCGCCGCCCGTGGATCGGACTGCGCTCGACGCCGGGGCAGGTGCGAAGCCGGATCCGGCGCGCGCTGCGGCCGCCCCCCTGGCTGCAGCCCCGGGCGCTGCGCGTGCACGGCAGCGGCGTCCCGCCGTTCCCGCCGCCGCATCCGACGCGGCCCGTCGCGGCCCTCAGCCTCGCACAGCCCGCGTGGGAGGCGCTCTTCGCGGTGAACGACCGCGCGACGACCGGCGCTCCGCTGCGCGTCGTCCTCCCCCTCCTCGATCCCCGCGTGATCGCCTTCGCGTTCGCGGTGCCGCCGATCCCGTGGTGCCAGCGCAAGGAGCTGCTGCGCGCCTCGATGCAGGACCGCCTGCCGGCGGAGGTGCTCGCGCGGCCCAAGACGCCGCTCTCCGGTGCGGGCGAGGCCGCGGTCGCCGCGTGGCGCGCGCGCGGCGGCGCCGAGCGCCCGCTCCGCCACGACCTCTCCGCCTACGTGGACCAGGCGGAATGGCGACGCGCGCTGCGCGGGGAACGCGGGGTGGACGCGGTGATCGACGCCTGGCGCGTGCTCGAGCTGGATCGCTGGCTCTCCCAACCGGCCGCGGGTTGAGATGCTCACCTACGAGCTGTACGGCCTGCGCATCGCGAGCGAGCGCCCCATTCCGGGGCTCCGGCCGCACGGCGGCGGTGCCGCGGACGTGACCGTGCGATTCCAGCCGCCTCCCGCGCTCGACGAGGCCGAGGCGGTCATCGCGTACGCGAGCGAGCCCGAGGACGGCGCACCGCCGGCGCTCGTGGTCTCGGCGTGGCCGGCGCGACGCGTCCGGCGCCTCGCCTACGCCGAGGGGATCCGCTTCTTCGTGTCGGACGGCGGGCACACGGTCACGGCGGACTGGGATCCGCCCCTGACGATCGAGGACGCCGCGACCTTCCTGCTCGGCCCGGTCCTCGGTTGCGTGCTGCGCGAGCGCGGGGTCCTGGCGCTCCACGCGGGAGCCGTGTCGCTCGCCGGGCTCACGGCGGGCTTCGTGGGACCCGGCGGGGCGGGGAAGTCGACGCTCGTCGCCGCGGCCTCGGCGCGCGGCGCCGGCGTGATCACCGACGACGTGCTCGCCCTCCTCGAGGTCGGCGGGCGATGGTGCGCGCAGCCGGGGGCCACCGAGCTGCGGCTCTGGGACGAGTCGACGGCCTGGCTCCTCGGCGCCGCGGAGGCGCTGCCGACCTTCAGCACCGCGTGGCCCAAGCGCCGCTTCGACGTCACGGCGCACGGCGGCCGGCACGAGCCGGCGATCGTGCCGCTCGACCTGTTGCTCGTCCTCGAGGAGCGCGGAGCGCCGACGGACACGCTCGTCCTCGAGCCGTTGCGGGGGAGCGCGGCGGTGGTCGCCCTGCTCGCGAACACCTATGCCAACTACCTGCTGGCGCCACCCGAGCGCGCGTCCGAGCTCGCCGCGCTCGGTCGGCTGCTTGGCGCCGTGCCGTGCTGGCGCGTGCGGATGCCCGACGCGTTCGACGCCGTGCCGACCCTGCTCGACCGCCTCCCGCGACTCCTCGACGCCGGCGGGCCGCAGGAGTGGGGCGGATGAGGGGCCAACGCGCGGATGCCGGCTCGATGCCTGGGACCGACGCGCTCGGCTCGCTCGCGGCGTTGCTGCGCGCGCGCATCCTCGGGCTCGATGACGTGCTCCCGTCGACGGCCGTGGACGACCTCCTGCCGCTCGCGGCGTCGCATCGCGTCGACGTGCTGGTCGCGGAGCGGCTGCTCGCGCGCCCGGACCTCGAGGCGGGGCCGCGGCGCGCAGCCGAGGCGATCGCGCGCGCGGCCGCGGTGCGCGCCGTCGCCGCGGTCGAGGCGATGCACCGCGCGCAGGCGTCGCTCGCGCAGGCCGGCATCCCGAGCCTCGCGTGGAAGGGGCCGTGCGTCGCCGTCATGGCGTGGGGCAGCGCGGCGGCGCGGACCTTCGACGACCTCGACCTCGTCGTCCGTCCGCGCGACGTCGCGCCCGCGCGCGAGGTGCTCGCGGCGCTCGGCTGGACCCCGCCGCGCGCGATGACGCCCCGCCAGGCCTCGGCGATCTACTCGACGCAGGGCGCGATCCCGTTCACGCGGGAGGGCGCGCCCGGGCTCCTCGAACTCCACTGGCGCTTCGCGGCGCGCCGGTACGCGGGCGTGCTCGATGCGGAGGGGGTGTTCCGGCGCGCGGAACCGCTCGGCGTCGGCGGCCTCGTGCTGCGCTCGCCCTCGCCGGCGGACACGCTCGCGCTGGCCGTCATGCACGCGACCAAGCACGGATGGAGCACGCTCGAGGACGTGGCGACCGTCGCGGCGCTGCTCGCGCGGCATCCCGGCGCGCGAGCGGACGCCCATGCGCGGCTGCGCGCCGTGGGTGGTGGCCGCGCGTGGGACCTCGCCGAGCGCCTGGTCGGCGACCTGATGGCGTCGCGGAGCGGCGCGCCGGCGGATCGCCTGGCGCGCGCCGTGGAGGCGCGCTGGCGCTCGGGCACGACGACCTGGCGACCCGACCTCGCGTGGGACCTCGGCTGGACCGTCGGCGCCCGCGACCGCGCGCGGCTCCTGCTCCGTTCGCTGTTCGATCCCACGCTGCAGGAGTGGCTGGCGCTCCGGCTCCCGGACCCGCTGCTGCCGGCCTATCGCGCGCTGAGGCCGTTGCGGCTGCTCTGGCGCGCGCTGACGCCTAGACGTTGAAGCGGAAGAGCAGCACGTCGCCGTCCTTCACGACGTACTCCTTGCCCTCGCTCCGCACGGCCCCCTTCTCGCGGGCGCCCTTCCAGCCCCCGAGCGCGACGAAGTCGTCGTAGCCCACCGTCTCCGCCCGGATGAAGCCCCGCTCGAAGTCGGTGTGGATCACCGCCGCCGCCTTCGGCGCGGTGTCGCCCTGCCGGATGGTCCAGGCGCGCACTTCCTTCTCGCCCGCCGTGAAGTAGGTCTGGAGGCCGAGGAGGTGGTAGCCGGCACGGATGAGCCGGTCGAGCCCCGCGGACTCGAGTCCCAGCGACGCGAGGAACTCGGCGCGGTCCTCGGGCGGGAGCTCGGCGAGCTCCGACTCGATCTTGGCCGAGAAGGTCACGACCTCCGCCGGCTCGTGGTCGGCAGCGATCGCGGCGCGGAGCGCGGTGACGTGCGCCCCTTCGGCGCCGGTGAGCTCGCCGTCGGTGACGTTCGCGGCGTAGAGGATGGGCTTGAGGGTGAGGAGCTGGAGCGGCCTGAGCAGCTCCTTCTCCTCCGCGGTGAGCGCGACGTGCCAGAGCGCCTTCCCCTCGCTGAGCGGCGCGAACGCCTTCTCGAGGGCGGCCGCCTCGGTGGCGGCGGCCTTGTCGCCGGTCTTGGCGGCACGCCTGGCCTTGTCGAGCCGCTTCTCGACCACCGCGAGGTCGGCCAGGGCGAGCTCGAACTCGATGGTCTCGCGGTCGCGGGCGGGGTTCACCGAGCCGTCCACGTGGATCACGTCGGGGTCGTCGAAGCAGCGCACGACGTGCACGATCGCGTCGGTCTCGCGGATGTTCGAGAGGAACGCGTTGCCGCGGCCTTCGCCCTTGCTGGCGCCCTTCACCAGGCCCGCGATGTCGACGAATTGGACCGCAGCGGGGACCGTGCGCTCGGGGTTCACGATGGCGGCGAGCCGGTCGAGGCGCGGGTCGGGGACGGTGACGACGCCGACGTTGGGGTCGATGGTGCAGAACGGGTAGTTCGCGGCCTCGGCCTTGGCGGCGGTGAGGGCGTTGAACAGGGAGGACTTGCCGACGTTCGGCAGGCCGACGATTCCGAGGGAGAGCACGACCGGATGAAGGCTGGAGGATGAAGGAGGAAAGGTAACGGCTTGCGGGGGACGGATGCGGGGGCGGACGCCGGGGCCACGTAGCGTCAGCGCATGTATCCCTTCCGGCGGCTCAACGTCTGGCTCAAGGCGCACGAACTCACGGTCCGTACCTATCGCCTCACCGATGGCCCGGTGCAACGCCGGTTCCCCGGCTTGGCGAACCAGCTGCGGCGGGCGGTCGCGGCGATCCCGGCGAATATCGCCGAGGGTGCGGGGCACGCATCGCAGGCGCAGTTCGGCCGGTTCCTCGCGATCGCCATCGCCTCGAGCCACGAGGCGCAGTACCACTTCCTGCTCGCGCGGGATCTCGAGGCCGTCAGCGCCACCGAGTACGCGGTCCTCGAAGCCCGGATGCAGGAGGTGCAGGCCAAGCTGGTGCAGCTGCGGAAGCGCGTGCTGCAGCGGCAGGCCGAGAACGAGAAGAGGGGAGGCCGGACGGCCTCCCCCCCTTCATCCTCCAGCCTTCAACGGGTCAGGCAATGAACCACGGGGCGAGCACCAGGCTCACCACCGACATCAGCTTGATGAGGATGTTCATGGCCGGCCCCGACGTGTCCTTGAACGGGTCGCCCACCGTATCGCCCACCACCGCGGCCTTGTGCACGTCGCTGCCCTTGCCGCCCATGATCCCGCCCTCGATCGCCTTCTTGGCGTTGTCCCACGCGCCGCCGGCGTTGGCCATGAAGAGCGCCATCATCACGCCGGTGACGGTCGCGCCGGCGAGGAGGCCGCCGAGGGCCTTCACGCCGAGGAACTTGCCGACGACCACGGGGAGCAGCACCGACGCGACGCCGGGGAGGATCATCTCCTTCAGGGCGGCCGCGGTCGAGATATCGACGCAGCGGGCCGAGTCGGGCTTCACGCCCGGCTTCCCCTCGAGCAGGCCGGGGATCTCGCGGAACTGGCGGCGGACCTCCTCCACCATCCCCTGCGCCGCGCGGCCGACGGCGGTCATCGTCTGCGCGCCGACGAAGAACGGCATCACGCCGCCGATGAAGAGGCCGATGACGACCATCGGGTCGACGAGGTTGAGGCCGAC
>CAZPJF010000079.1:0-11787 GCA_964586095.1 uncultured Gemmatimonas sp.
ACCCGAGCTCGGTGATCGGGGTGTCGACGACGCGCATCTCGCCGAACTCCTCGAGCAGGCCCTTGGACACCTTGTAGGCGCCGTTGTAGACCCCGACCTCCTCGCCCATGAGGAAGACGCGGTCGTCGCGGGACATCTCTTCGCGGAGCGCCTGGTTGAGCGCCTCGCGGTACGTGATGATGGCCATGGTGGGGCGCTCAGCTCGTGGTGTCGACGAGGACGTCTTCGTAGAGCGCCTCGAGCGGGGGTTCGGGGGAGGCGTCGGCGAAGTCCCACGCGTCCTGGCAGACCGCCTTGATCTCCTGCTCCATCGAGGCGACGTCGCCCTCGGTGAGGTCGCCGGCCTCGAGCAGGCGGGCCTTGAGGAGGTTGATCGGGTCGCGCTTCAGGTACTCGTCCAGCTCGGCCTTGGTGCGGTAGGTGCCGCTCACCGCATCCGACATCGAGTGGCCCATGTAGCGGTAGGTGCGGATCTCGAGGAGCACGGGCTTGGACTCGCGGCGCGCGGTCTCGAGCGCGCGCTCCATCGCCTCGCGGACCGCGAAGACGTCCTGGCCGTCGACGTACTCGCCGTGCATGCCGTCATAGGCGTCCGCGCGGCGCGAGAGGTCCTTGATCGCGGCCGCGCGCTCCACGGCGGTGCCCATCCCGTACTTGTTGTTCTCGATGATGAACAGGCAGGGGAGCTTCCAGAGCGCCGCCATGTTGAGCGCCTCGTGGAAGGCGCCCGTGTTCACCACCGACTCGCCCATGAAGCAGGCGATCACCTGGTCGCCGCCGCGGTACTTGATCGCGAACCCCACGCCGGCCGCGAGCGGCACGTGCCCGCCGACGATGCCGTGGCCGCCGAGGAAGTTCGTGTGCCGGTCGAAGAGGTGCATCGAGCCGCCCTTGCCGCGCGAGCAGCCATCGATGCGGCCGAAGAGCTCCGCCATGACCGACCGGGGGGTCATGCCGCGCGCGAGCGCCTGCCCGTGGTCGCGGTACGTGGTGACGACGTAGTCGTCGGGCCGGAGCATGGAGATCACGCCGGTCGAGACGGCCTCCTGCCCGATGTAGAGATGGCAGAAGCCGCCGATCTTCCCGAGGGCGTACGCCTCGCCGACCTTCTCCTCGAACCGACGCTGGAGGAGCATGCTGTGGAGCAGCTCGCGGCGGAGCTCGGGGGTGCCGGGGAGGCCCTTGGCGTCGGCCTTCTTCTTGGTGGCCATCGGGGATGCTGGCTGGATGATGGAGGGAGGAGACTCGTGGCGCGGGATGCGCGGTGCGGCGGGCGGATGCGGCGGAGGAGGCGAGGGCGGCGGCGGCGCGCCGCCCCAGGCTCCCGGCTCGCCCGCTACCGCGACTCGACGCCCGCCGCCTGGACCTGCTCCCAGGCGTGGTAGCTCGAGCGGACGAGCGGCCCGGACTCCACGTGCCTGAAGCCCATGGCCATCCCCTGCTCGTAGAACATCCGGAACTCCTGCGGCGTGACGTACCGGTCGAGCCGGATGTGGTCGTCGGACGGGCGGAGGTACTGGCCGAGCGTGAGGATGTCCACGTCCACCTCGCGCAGCTCCCGCATGGTCTGCAGGACCTCCTCGTTGGTCTCGCCCATCCCGAGGATGATCCCCGTCTTGGTCGGGATGTCCGGCGCGGTCCGCTTGGCGAAGCGGAAGATCTCGAGGACGCGCTCGTACCGTCCGCCGGGGCGCGCCTTCTTGTAGAGCCGCGGGACGGTCTCGGTGTTGTGGTTGTAGATCTCGGGGCGTGCCTCGAGCACCGAGCGGATCGCGTCCTCGTCCCCCTGGAAGTCGGGGACGAGCACCTCGATGGAGCAGCCGGGCACCGACTCGTGGACCTGGCGGATGGTCTCCGCGAACGCCCACGCGCCGTAGTCCGGCAGGTCGTCGCGGTCGACGCTCGTGATGACGAGGTGGCGGAGGTTCATCTTCCGCGCCGCCTCGGCCACGCGGCCCGGCTCGGCCGGGTCGAACTTGGGCGGGCGGCCATGGGCGACGGCGCAGTAGGCGCAGTTCCGCGTGCAGACATCGCCGAGGATCATGAAGGTGGCGGTGCCGTGCTCCCAGCACTCCCCGACGTTGGGGCAGTGCGCCTCCTCGCAGACCGTGTGCAGGTCGAGCTCCCGCATCAGGTTCTTGAGGTGCAGGTAGTTCGGTCCGCCGGGCGCCTTGACCTTCAGCCAGGACGGCTTGCGCTCCGGCAGCGGCTCGGCGCGGTGCCGGCCCATGATCTGGTAGAGGACCTCAGCCATCTCGTGATCCGTTGCCTGGAGGGCGGGAAGGGGAGCCGGCGACTGGGGAGGAGGATACCCGGAGTGCGCGAGGTGGGGTAGGGATGGTAACTATCAAGAATAAGTTATGATAGTTATGCGTGAATCGGCGCCCGACAGGAGGACCTGGCGTCCGCGGCGGGTGGGAGTTCGGCCACACCGGCCTCGGCGCGCCCGCCGGGCGGGTGACGCGGGAAGGGACGCCGGGTGGCCGGTTGCCGTCCGCGGAGGCCGGGCGCGCGCCCATCCCGAAACCGCCTGGTGAGACGCAGCGTATGGTAGGCAACTCCACGCCCAGGGATTCGCCATGCTTCGCACCATCTTCATGATCGGCCTCATCGCCTTCGTCGGGCTCTTCGTGCTCCGGATGGCGTTCGGCATCCTCGGCGGCCTCTTCGGGATCCTCTTCTGGCTGCTCGGAATGGCGATCCCGGTCCTCCTGCTGGGCCTCGTGGTCTACGCGGTCATCCGGATCTTCTCGCCGGACACGGCCAAGGACCTGCGCGACAAGTTCGGCGGTACCTGAGCGCGCGGGGCTCGCGGGATGGCGTAGCGGGCCGGCGCAGCGGGCCGGCGCAGCGGGCCGGCGGGCGCCACGCCCCGCCGCGGCTGACGGCCATGCGGAAGTGACGGCGGCGCCCCACCGCGGTGGGGCGCCGCCGATTCGCATTCCGCCGCCGGACGCGCCGGCGGCTCAGCGCGCGTCGAGCGCCTCGGCCACCGCCCACCCGAGGAGCGGGATGAGCAGCTCGTGGTGTCCGGTGATCTCGAACCCCTCGCCCCCGGCGAGCACGGGGCGCTGCACGACGTTCATCCGGGGCCGGTAGTGCCGCTGCATGTCGAAGTCGGCGGTCGTGAAGTCCGTCGGCTTGCCGCCGTTCACGTTCCGCGCCACCGTGAGCGCCTTGAGGAACACCTCGGGCATGATGACCGCACTGCCGAGGTTGAGCACGACGCCGCCCTGGTGCAGCTCGTCGCAGCTGGCGGCGAGGCGCCGGAAGTCGCGATGGCTCGTGTCGCCGATCGCGGCCCCGCTCGCCGCCGGATGCTGATGGATGATCTCGGCACCGAGTGCCGCGTGCACGGTCACCGGGATCCAGAGCCGATGCGCCGCGAGCAGGACCGAGAGCTCGGGGTGCGCCAGGTTCGGCGTGCCCTCGAGGGCGCGCGCGACCGACTCGCCCATGCCCCAGCCGTGCGCCTGCCCGGCGAGGAACGCCTCGTTGAGGCCGCGGCCCGTCTCCTCGGCCATGCCGAAGGATCCGTCCCTGAGGCCGGCCGCGACGTCCTCCGAGGTGCCGCCGAAGCGCGCGATCTCGTAGTCGTGGATGGCGGCGGACCCGTTCATGGCGAGGTGCGTGATGACCCCGCGCCGCATGAGGTCGACGAGCACCGGGCCGATGCCGGTCTTCACGACGTGGCCGCCGAGCATGACGATCACGCCGCGCTTGCGCGTCGCGGCACGCACGACCGCGTCGACGACCTTGCGGAAGTCCTGCGCCTTGAGGACGTCGGGGAGGGCCTTGAGAAAGGCGGCGAAGGAGCGGTCGTTCCCGGGCGCGCGCGCGAACTCCTCGGCGCGCACCTTGTTGGGGCGCACGGCGATCGGGACGGTGCGGACGCGCGCGAGGTCGACCTCGCGGGGCGCGCCGCGATCCTTGCTCATGGCGTCCCCGTGGGCGCGAGGGAGTCGCTCGACCAGCGGTACGACCGCAGGTAGAGGTTGAGCGAGCCGAAGGAGAGCCGCGACTTCATCTGGAGCATCATCTTCTTGTCGTCATCGGTTAGCCAGATCTCCGCGGCACCGCCCTCGGAGAAGATGCCCGAGGTCTTGATGATCGGCTGGAGGACGATCGCATCGAAGGCGCCGGCCGGGACGCGGATCCGTTCCTTGCGGAGCACACGGATCACGACCGGGTTCCGGTCCGGCTTGAAGTACCGGTTGAACTCGTAGGTCTTCCCGACCTCGAGCGGCACCGTGCGGATGAAGAACATGAAGGAGCCGTCGTCGAGCGGGTCGCTCACCGACGGCAGCTCGCGGTTCCGCTTGAAGACCTCCTGGAAGACCGCGCGCTCGGGGAAGATCTCGAACGTGCGCTTGCGCTCACGGGACCCCTGGTCGAGGTCCTGGACGTAGCGGAGCGAGTTGAGCGTGGTGACGTCCATCCAGCTCTCGTAGACGTCATCGACCTTGTAGAAGAAGGTCCCGCCGCTCACGGTGAACATCACGTGCCAGGCCGGGCGCTCGCGCACGCTCTCGATGCCGAGGACGCGCATGCGGCCGGTGCCGACCTTGATCGCGCCGAAGCGGACGTCGTAGACGAGGTGCTCGCCCACCTGGAAGGGCACCGGCGCGGCGCGGCCGCCGGGGGCCATGCCGCCCTGCGCCTCCAGCGGGAGCGCCAGGGCGCCCGCGACGGCGGCGGTGGCGAGGGCGCGCGCCACGCGGAGGCTCACGCGACCGGTCGGGAGCGCTGGCGTCCGCGCGAGGCCCAGCCCGCGCGCAACAGGGCCCACGCGTCCGGCCAGGGGTCACGGCGTGTCTCGCGCTGGCGGACGTCGAATCGCAGCGGCAGCGCGACCTGCTCCACCCGGCGCGCCTCGGCCACGGCGGCCTGGAGGTACTCGAGGTTCGCCTGCCACGGCTCCGGCGCCTGCGTCACCGGGAGGTCGCCGGCGGCCTTGAGGAGGTCCCGCACGACGGCGATCCGGATCAGCCGGAACGACCCGTACGGGTCCTTCACGCCGGGCACTGTGACGGCCTGGCGGATGGGCCAGACGCGGGGCAGCCAGCGCGCGAGGCGGTGGAGCTTGCGCACGGACTCGGGGGCCTCGGCCGGCACCACCCGCTCGGCGACGACGACATCGGCCCCGCCCTCGAAGCGCTTCACGAGCTCGGGGATCCCCTCCGGCTGGTCGGTGAAGTCGGCCTGGAGGAGGATCACGGCATCGCGCCGCGGGTAGCGTGTGCGCCGCGACGCCTCGCGCAGGAGGGCATCGACGGCACGCGCGTACCCCACCCGCTCGGTCCCGCCGAGCACGGTGAGCGGCAGCGCCTTGGTGTAGGGCTCGAGCACCTCGCGCGTGGCGTCGGTGCTGGCGTCGTCGTAGACGAGGATCTCGTACTCGCGGGCGTACTCCTGGAACACCTTGCGGATGCGCCAGAGGAGGACGCCCACGGTGGGAGCCTCGTCGAAGGTGGGGATGCAGATGTAGAGCACGAGGGAAAGCTAGGCACGGGGGACGGGCCGGACCACATCGATATATCCCGTCAGACCCCCGAACGTTCGAGGAGGTCACGGTACGTGTCGAGCACGCTGTCGAGCATCCGTTCAGGGCGGAACGCGGCCGCGCGCGTCGGGCCGTGGGCGCCGAGCGCGCGGCGGCGCACGGGGGTGTCGGCGAGTTCGGCGACGGCCGCGGCGAACGCGGCGGCGTCGTCGGGTGGCACCAGGCGCCCATTCACGCCGTCCTCGATGATCTCGCCGATGCCGCCGGTGGCGAAGGCGACGGTCGGGACGCCGAGCGACATCCCCTCGATCACGGCGGTGCCGAGGCCCTCGGCACCGCCGGGGTGGAGGAGGAGGTCGAGGCCCGCGAGCGCGCGGGGCACCTCGTGCACGAAGCCCGCGCGGAAGGCGCGGACGCCGCCGATGGTCCCGCGTCCGCTCGCCGGCCCGCCGAGGACGACGAGGGCGAGGCGGTCGGCGACGGCGCGCGGCAGGCGCGCCAGGAGGGCGTCGAGCCGCTCCGCGGACCGCAGCGCGGTCATCGGGCCGATGACCCCTGCCACGAGCGAGGCCGGATCCCACCCGCACTCCGCGCGCCAGTCGCGTGGCCGATCGGCGAGACCGGCCGATACTCCCGGGTAGGCGACGGTCACGCGGTCGGGGGCGATGCCCCCGGCGACCAGCGCGTCGCGCACGGCGTGGGAGATGGCGAGGAATCGCGAGACGCGGGGCCCGTACCGGACGAGGCCGCGCGGGCGCGCGACGATGCGGCAGGTGACGAGGAGCGGGATGCGCCCGCGGCGCCCGACCAGGGCGGCGAGCGCGAGGGCATGTCCGCGCCGGTCATGGGCATGCACGATGTGCGGCCGCCATGTGGCGATGAGGCGGCGCAGTCGTCGGACGGCCAGGAGGTCGAGGTCGGAGCGCATGGCGATCGCGGCGGTCGCGATGCCGTCGGCCTTGAGCCGGTGCAGGAGGGGGGTGCCGGGGCGGCCCGCGACGAGCGGTTCGGCCCCGCGCGCCCGGAGGCCGGTCGCGAGCAGGTGCAGCTGGCGCTCGGCCCCGCGCCACGCGCGCGCCGAGTCGAGGTGCAGGATCCGCAGGGCGCGCGGAACCCCGTGCGCGCTCATGGGTGGTGGAGGAAGGGCACGCGCAGTAGGATAGCGCGCCAACCGAATGGAGGAAGACACGGTGATCCTGGCCAATGTCCGTTCCCGGTTGACCCGCGAGGATGTGGGGCTCGCCCTCGCCCTCGTCGCGCAGCACGGCGCCGACGCGCGCGAGCGCGGCGAGGTCGAACTGCGCGAGCAGGGCGTCGATGCCCTCCTCGACGACCCCGCGCTCCTGACGGGGCTCGTGGAGACGCCGCGCGGGGCGCACGCCTCCCTCCCGCTCTTCGCGTACGTCGTCGTGCGGCAGGCGCTGCTGCAGTCGGGCGAGCGCGACCGCGTCCTCGCCGACTACGCGGCGTCCATCCTGCTGCACTTCGGGCTGCGGGACCGCGCGCACCGCGTGGCCGACTCCGACGACGACACCTTCGACACGCTCGCCTCGCTGGCGGAGGCGGCCGAGGGACCGGACCCGCGCCGCGCGTTCCTCGTGCAGGCGCACCTGGGGAACTACGCGCTCTGGCTGAGCGGGATGTTCCCCGACCACATCGAGCACCGGCGCTGGCGGCGCGGCGGCCCCGACCTTGGCTACTTCGAGCAACTGGGCCGGCGCGGGTACCAGATGGCCGCCAAGCACCGCCTCGCGAACGAGCACGGACTCGCGCTGCTGTTCGCCGCGGTCGCGGAGCGCTTCCCGATCCTGCGCGTCGCGCTCAACCGGCTGAGCGACACGCTGCTGTTCCCCAACCGGCACACGCCGGACCGGCTGATGCGGCAGGTACGCGACGAGGCGCGCTGGCGCGCGGCGGACTGACGGCGCGGCCGGTCCGCGCCCCCGCTAGATTCGGAGACGACCCGTCCCCGGAGCGATGCCCGTGTTCGAATCGATGCGCGCCACCATCGCGGACCTCCTCGGCGGCCGCATCGCGCCCGCGGCGCGGAGCGCCGTGCTCGCCGACATGAAGCGCGGACTCGTGCAGGCCAAGCTCGGCGTCGAGGACCTGCGCGAGGGCGTCGAGGTCACGCGCCGCCGCGTGGCGGCTGAACGCGAGCAGTTCGAGACGGCGGCGCGGCGGCGCCAGCTGGCCGAGGGGATCAACGACGCGGAGACGGCGGCGATCGCGGCCAAGTACGAGGCGCAGCACGCCGAGCGCCTCGCGGTGCTGGAGCGGAAGCTCGAGGCGCAGGAAGCCGAGTGCGGGCTCGCCGAGCGCGACTACGACGAGATGGTGAAGCAGCTCAAGCAGGCGAGCATCGGCGTGGGGTCGGGCATGGCGACCGGCGCGCACGACCGGATGATGGGCGGCGCCGGCGGACTCTCGGACGAGGAGCTCGGGCTCCGGAACGACGCGCCGCTGAACGCCGAGCTCGATGGCCTCCGGCGCCAGCGGCAGCGCGCCGACCGGGACGCGACCGCGGACGCCGCGCTCGAGGCGCTCAAGAAGCGGATGGGGCGCGAGTAGAGGCGCCCTACCGCACGTTCGCCATCATGCGGCGGATCGGCACGATCAT
Source organism: uncultured Gemmatimonas sp. (assembly GCA_964586095.1). Taxonomy (GTDB): domain Bacteria; phylum Gemmatimonadota; class Gemmatimonadetes; order Gemmatimonadales; family Gemmatimonadaceae; genus Pseudogemmatithrix. The sequence continues at coordinate 8,124 of CAZPJF010000079.1, forward strand.
GAGCGCGAGCACCACGGTCGAGGCGAGGAGCGCGACGGTGGTCGCGGTGAAGACCTGCGGTGTCTGCTCGAGCTTGGTGGGGTCCACGTGCCCGCCGACGAGCCCGGCGACGAGGTTGCCGACCGACGTGGCGAGGAACCAGATGCCCATCATCTGCCCCACGTAGCGCCGCGGCGAGAGCTTGGTCATGGACGAGAGGCCGACCGGGCTCAGGCAGAGCTCGCCGAACGTCTGGAACAGGTAGCTCAGGATGAGGAACCAGGGCGAGACCTTCGCGGTACCGCCGCTCGCGACCACCTGGTTCGCCGCGACGATCATGAGCGCGAACCCGATGCCGGCCAGCGCGAGGCCGAGGGCGAACTTGGCCGGGCTCGAGAGCTCGAGGTCGCGCTTCGCCATCCCCACCCAGAGCGCGGCGAAGAGCGGCGCGAAGAGGATGATGAAGAGCGAGTTGAACGACTGGAACCAGGTCGCCGGGACGTCGAAGCCGAACATCCGGCGGTCGGTGAAGTCGTTGGCGAAGAGGTTGAGCGAGGTCGGCGCCTGCTCGAACGCGGCCCAGAAGATGGCCGCGAACACGAAGAGCACGAAGATCACCGCCACGCGCTTCTTCTCGTCGGCGTCGAGGCCGCCGGCGACGAAGATGTAGGCGAAGTAGACGACCGCGACGCCGACGAGCACGACGGTCATCGACTGGCCGACGGCCTGCGGGTCGATGGTGACGGTGCCGGTGGCGGCGAGGAGGAAGACGAGGGCGAGGAGCCCGAGGCCGATGCCGGTGCCGAGCTTCACGCCCGACTCGCGGCGCGCCTGCACCGCGGGGTCGGGGTCGCGCACGATCTCCTCGCCGATGGGGCCGAGGGTGTCCCGGGCGCGGAGCCAGAACCAGAGGAGGCCGAGGAGCATGCCGAAGCCGGCGGCGCCGAACCCCCAGTGCCAGCTCACGCGCTCGCCGAGGTAGCCGGTGACGAGCTGGCCGGCGAAGGCGCCGGTGTTGATGCCCATGTAGAAGACGGAGAAGCCGGCGTCGCGGCGCGCACCGCCCTCCGGGTACAGGTCGCCGACGATGGCGGAGATGTTCGGCTTGAGGAGCCCCGTGCCGAGCACGATGAGGATGAGGCCGAGGAAGAACAGGATCTTCCCGAAGCCCGCGCCGGCGACGCCCGAGATGCCGATGCTGAGGTGGCCGCTCGTGATGAGCACCGCGCCGATGAGGATCGCGCGCCGCAGCCCGAGGAGGCGGTCGGCGATCCAGCCCCCCGGCAGCGAGGCGAGGTACACGGACGCGGCGTAGATCCCGACGATCGCGCCGGCGGCGGGGCGATCGAAGCCGAAGCCGCCGTCGACGAGCGCGGCACTCATGAAGAGGATGAGGAGCGGCCGCAGGCCGTAGTACGAGAAGCGCTCCCACATCTCGGTCGCGAAGAGCGTCGCGAGGCCACGCGGGTGGCCGAAGAAGCTCTTGTCGGAGACGAAGGGGGCGAGCGCGGGGCTCACCGCCTTCGGGTCGGCGGACGACGGGGCTGGGGTCATGGGCTCGGGGGGAGTGGGTCGTGCCAACAGGCGACGAGATGGTCGGGCTGGTCCGGCGCGGCCGGCCTGAGGGGCGGACGCTCGCCCCGGCACCGGTCGTCCTTCGACGGATGCGGGCAGCGCGGATGGAACGGACAGCCGGTGGCCGCCTCCTCCGCACGCCCTTCATCGTGCAACACGAGCCGCCGACGCACCGCCTGGGGATCCCCCGTGGGGATCGCCGCGACGAGCGCCTGCGTGTACGGCATGCGCGGGGCGCGCAGGGCACGAGCGCCGTCCGCGCGCTCGACGACCCGACCGAGATACATCACCAGGACGCGGGACGCCAGTCGTCGGACCGCCGGGAGGTCGTGCGAGATGAGCAGGAGCGCCATGCCCCGCTCGGCGCGGCGCCGTTCGAGCTGGGCGAGCAGCGTGGTGCGCGTGGCCTCGTCGACGGACGCGAACGGCTCGTCGCAGACCAGGAGGTCGGGGTCGCAGGCGAGGGCGCGCGCGAGCGCGACGCGCTGCCGCTCGCCGCCCGAGAGCTGGCGCGGCCGGGCCGTCGCGGCGCGCGCGGGCAGGCCGAGCTCATCGAGGAGCGTGCGCACGCGCCGCCGCGCCTCGTCGCCCGTCGCGAGGCCGTGCACCTCCAGGGCCTCCGCCACGAGCGCCTCCACCGTGAGGTGCGGCGTGAGCGACGCGCCGGCGTCCTGCGGCACGAGCTGCATCCGCCGCCGCAGCCGCCGGAGCGGCTCGCGCGCGAGCGCCCGCACGTCGATGCCGTCGAACCGGACCGTCCCCGCGGTCGGCTCCACGAGCCGCAGCAGCGCGTGCGCGACGCTGGACTTGCCGCACCCCGACTCGCCGACGAGCGCGAGCACCTCGCCAGGGCCGATCGCGAGGCTCGCCTCGTGCACGGCGACCACCGGCGGCGCGGTGCCCAGCGTGAGGCGCGTGCCGCGGTAGGCGACGGCGAGGTCGCGCACCTCGAGCAGCGGCGCCGGCGGAGGCGTCGGCGCCCACGGCGATGCCCCCTCCGCGACCATCCGGGCCGCCGGGGGGCCGGACGCGGCGTGGCCGCGGTCCGGGCGCGCGCCGGTCGCCGCCGTGCCGGTCGGCGTGCGCCCCGCACGCGTGGCGGGCAGCACGGCGGCCGTGGGGGCGTCCTGCAGCACGCGGCCGCCCTCGAGCACCAGCACGCGCCCGCAGCGCTCCGCCACGACGTCGAGGTCGTGCGAGATGAGCAGGAGCGCCGTCCCCGACTCCTCGCGCAGCGCATCGACGAGGTCGAGCACCTGCGCCTGGATCGTGGGGTCGAGCGCGGTGGTCGGCTCGTCGGCGACCAGCAGTTCGGGCGCGAGGAGCATCGCGGCGGCGAGGAGCGCGCGCTGGCGCTGCCCGCCGGAGAGTTCGTGCGGGTAGCGGCGCGCGAGGCGCGCGGCGTCGCGGAAACCGACGCGCTGGAGCATCGCGTGCGCGCGCGCCTCCGCCTCGGCCACCGCGACGCCGTGCAGGCGCGCCGCCTCCATCACCTGCGGCCCGATGCGCATCGCGGGGTCGAGCGCGAGCGCGGGCTCCTGCTGCACGAGCGCGATGCGCCGGCCGCGCACCGCGCGCCACGTGGCCGCGTCGGCGTCGTGCAGGGCGAGGCCCGCGAGGTGGATCCGGCTCCGCCGCTCGAGCGTCGCGCCGCGCGGCAGCAGTCCGAGCAGGGCGAGCGCCAACGTCGACTTCCCGGCGCCCGACGGGCCGACCACGCCGAGCGCCTCACCGGGCGCGAGGGTGAACGACGCATCGGTCAGCAGCGGCCGCGCCGCGCCGCCGGCGTGGACCGTGAGGTCGTGCACCTCGAGCAGCGGTGCCGTGAGGCGCCCGGTCCCGCCGCGCGGCGCCGTCGCGGGCGCGGTCACGCGCGTCCCCTGCCCGCGGCGGCGCCCAGCGCGTCCTCAGGCGGATCGCCGCGGAAGTCGCCGCGGCCGTCGCCGCGGGCATCCCCGCGGGCGTCGCCGAGCACATCGCCACGCGCCCCGCGCGCGAGCGCGTCGGCGATCGTGCCCGCGGCGAGCACCGTGACGGCGATCGCGAGCGTGGGGAAGAGCACCAGCCACCAGTGCGTGCGCGGCCGCGACTGCGCGTCGGCGAGGAGGTT
>CAZPJF010000080.1:0-11632 GCA_964586095.1 uncultured Gemmatimonas sp.
TGCTCTTCCGATCTGAACCTCGGCGCGGGCACCACGACGAGTAACCTGAAGAACTCGTACGGTGAGGTCTCGCTCTGGACGCCGCGCGGCGTCCTCCCCACCGGGCTCACGTTCCTGGGCACCTTCCTGGGGGACCACGCCAAGACGGGGATCGGGACCCGGCTCACCACCGGCTGCGTCGTGGGGGCGGGGGTGAACGTCTATGGAAGCCGGATGCCGCCCAAGGCCGTGCCGCCGTTCGCGTGGGGCGAGGCCCCGCCGTGGGAGACGTTCGCGCTCGACAAGTTCCTCGAGGTGACCGGGCGCGTCATGGCCCGGCGCGACGTGGCGCTCTCGGCGCGGATGCGCGAGTGCCTTCGCGCGGCGCACGCGTCACGCTGGGCGCCCTGAGGCGGCGCGGCAGCGATGTGGCGCGCCTGGACGCTCGGCAGTGGCAGCGCGGGGAACGCCCTCGTGCTCGAGGCGGACGGCGCGCGGCTGCTCGTCGACTGCGGCTTCGGCCCGCGCGCCCTCGCCGCGCGCCTCAAGGCGGTGGGGATCGCGCCCGAGTCGATCCGCGGGCTCGTCGTCACCCATGAACACGTGGACCACGCGCAGGGCGTGCTCCGCGCGCAGCACAAGTGGCGTTGGCCCGTGCTGGCCTCGGCCGGGACGCTCGATGCGCTCGGCGGCGTCGCCGAGCGCTGGCGCCGCATGCTCCGCCCCGGGGCACCGCTCCGCTTCGAGGGATTCCACATCGAGGGGTTCTCGGTGCCCCACGACGCCGCGGCCCCCATGGCGATGCGGATCACCGCGGAAGCCAGCGGCGCGCGCGCGGGACTCGCGCACGACCTGGGCGCGGTGCCCGACGACCTGCGCGGGGCATTCCGGGACCTCGACCTGCTGTGTGTCGAGGCGAACCATGACGTCGAGATGCTCAGGAACGGCCCCTACCCGCCGCGGCTGCAGGAGCGGATCCGCGGCGGCCGCGGTCACCTGAGCAACGCGCAGGCCGCGCAGTGGCTGGCCGACATCGCGGGCCGGGCGACGCGCGACGTGGTGCTGCTGCACCTGAGCGAACAGAACAACACGCCCGCGCTCGCCGAGCGCGTGGCGCGGGACGCGCTCCGGCGGAGTGGCGCGCGCGCGGAGGTGCGGGCCGCCCCGCGCCGCCTCCCGACCGTGGTCGCCGGCGTCAACGGTCGCCGGGAGACCGCCGTACAGATGACGTTGGCGTTCTGACGTCCTCCTGACCTGAAAAGGGAGTCTTTCGCTTCCGAAGGGTCCGTCGCCGGGGTTACCTTGCCCGGGCGCGCGCAGTGCCGTTCGCCTGCCCCATGCGTCGTCCGCGGGTCGTCGCGACCGCCCGCGCCTCGCCCCCCTGCTCCCCAAGACACCGAGCCCGATGCAGCAGACCTCGATGTTCGCTTATCCGAGACAGGACCTGATCGCCGGGACGGTGGTCTTCCTCGTTGCCCTCCCCCTCTGTCTCGGAATCGCCATCGCCTGCGGCGTCCCTCCCATCTCCGGGCTCGTGGCCGGCATCGCCGGCGGCCTCATCGTCCCCTTCATCAGCCGGTCGTCGCTCTCCGTGAGCGGACCGGCCGCCGGCCTGACCTCGATCGTCCTCGCCGAGGTCTCGCGGCTCGGCGGGCTCGCCCCGTTCCTGACGGCCGTGGTCCTCGCCGGCGCGCTCCAGTTCGGGCTCGGCGTGCTGCGCGCCGGGCGGTTCGCCGCGCTCGTGCCTTCGGCGGTCATCAAGGGGATGCTCGCCGCGATCGGCATCACGATCATCTGGAAGCAGCTGCCGGTCGCGTTCGGCGTGGATGGCGGGGTGACCGCGCTCGCCGACGGCGTGCACCTCGGCGCGACGCTGATCGCGGCCCTGTCGCTGGCGATCCTTTATGGATGGAAGCACACGCCGCTGGGGAAGATCAGCTTCCTCTCGCCGGCGCTCATCGTGGTGGTCTCCGCGAGCCTCCTCGCCGCCGCGACGACGGCGCACCCCACGCTCGGCCTCGGCGAGACGCAGTACGTGCGGGTCCCGCTGGGGGGCCTCACGGAGCTCGCGCGGGCGTTGCCGCGCCCCGACTGGGCGGCGGTGGTGCGTGTCGACGTGTGGATCGCCGCGGCGACCCTCGCGATCGTCGCGAGCATCGAGACCCTGCTCTCGGTCCAGGCCGTCGACCGGCTCGACCCGCTGCGGCGGACCAGCCCGCCGGACCGCGAACTCCTGGCGCAGGGCGCCGCCAACACCGTCTCCGGCCTCTTCGGCGGGCTGCCGCTCACCGCGGTCATCGTCCGCAGCGGTGCGAACGTCTCCGCCGGCGGCCGCGAGCGCCTCTCCGCGGTCTGGCACGGCGTGCTCCTCCTGGTCGCGGTCGTGGCGGCGGGGCCGCTCCTCAACCGGATCCCGATGGCCTGCCTGGCCGCGGTGCTCATCCAGGTGGGGCTCAACCTCTGCAAGCCCGCCCTGTTCAAGGTGCAGGCGAAGCTGGGCTGGCCGCAGCTGCTGCCCTTCGCGATCACCATCGCGGCGGTGCTGGCGACCGACCTGCTCAAGGGCGTCATCATCGGCATCGTGGTCGGCATCGGGTTCGTCCTCTACCAGAACTCGCAGGGTGCGCTGGTGGCACAGCGGGAGCCGGACGGCGAGCTGCGGCTGCGGTTCCGGCGGGACGGCACGTTCATCTCCAAGCCCGGGATCCTCGCGACGCTCGCCGCCCTGCCCGCCGGGGAGCGCGTCATCCTCGACGGCACCGGCGAGTACATCGACCATGACGTGAAGGAGATGCTCGCGAGCTTCCTCGAGGAGGCCCCGCGGCGCGACATCAAGGTCGCGGTGGTCGGCATCGACTTCGCCATGGCCACCCCGGGCGGCGGCCACTGATGGATGGACCTGGCCGCGCGTCCGTCGCGTCGGACCCGATCGACCGGGGTCTCGACCGCGCGCGCGGCCTCCTCCCCGACCAGGGGCCGATCGGGGTCTTCATCCACCACAACACGCTGCACGCGTTCCAGCACCTCCCGTTCCACGAGGGCGTGCAGGCGGGCGCGGCGGCGCTTGGTGCGCGTCCCTACCTGAGCCTCGAGGAGTTCCGGGCCGCCTTCGCGAGCGGGCGGATCGCCTCCGAGGACCTCGATGCGGTCATCGCGGAGTCGCTGGGCGAGCGGGCCGGGGAGCGCGCCGCGCTCGGCGGCACGCGCGCTGCCGCGTGGCGCGCCCTCATGCTCGACCCGGTCGAGTGGGACGACGAGGCCGGGTTCCGGTTCGCCGCGGCGCACGGCCTCGCCCACGTCAGCGGCGACGGCCCGCGCTGGAGCGCGTGCCTCGCCCGCGTGCCGCGCGGCGCCCCGTTGCCCGACGAGGCCCTCCCCGCGCCGCGTCGGCACGCCGAGGCGCTGCGGCGGCTGGGGGCGCCGGACCCGGATGCGGTCGTGCATCCCGAACTCGTGCGCCTCAGCGCGGGGTTCCTCGACCAAGGCCAGGCGCGCGACGTGCTGCCGGGCCGCGAGCAAGGGTTCCTCGCGGCGGTCGCGGCCCTCTACGCGGCGGGCGAGGGCGCCCCGCGCGGGGCGCGCGGGGTCGAGCGGGCCCTCGCGGACGTGGATCGCACGCCGCACGCCTCGCGCACCGTGGTGCGGTCCGCGCTCGACGCCCTCGCCGTCCCGGAGGACGCGCACGAGGCGTATGTGCTGGCCACGCTCCTCGCGCTGCCGGGGTGGGCCGGGATGTTCGCGCGGCTCGAGCGCCATCCCGAGGAGCGTGTCGACGCGGTCGCGCCCGCGCTCGAGGAGTTCCTCGCCGTGCGCCTGCTCTTCGATGTGGCGGCGGCGCGTGAATCGGCGCGCGCCGCGGGCCTGCCGGATCGCTGGTCCGCACTCGCGTCGCGCGTCCCGGCGACGCGCCGGCGCACGGAGACGGAAGGGGCGCTGGTCCTCTGGAGCCTCACGCGTGCGGCCGGACTCCCGGTGAACGCGATCGGCGCGCTCCCGGATGCGGCCGTCGCGGCGGCGTGGAGCGAGTGGCTCGCGTTCCCCCCGATCCTCCGGCGGCAGCTCTGGCAGGAGGCCTACGAGCGGCAGTACCGCCGGCAGGTCCTCGATGCCCTCGCGGCGCATCGGCAGGCGGGACTGCTGGACCTCGCGACGCGGCCCCGCCGGTCGGCGCAGGTCGTCTTCTGCATCGACGAGCGGGAGGAGTCGATCCGCCGCGCCATCGAGGAGCAGGGTCTCGAGTGGGAGACGTTCGGCGTGGCGGGCTTCTTCGGCGTCGCGATCGACTTCCAGGGGCTCTACGACCCGCACCCCGCGGCGCATTGTCCGGTGGTGGTCGTGCCGGCGCACGAGGTGCACGAGGCGCCCGCGCCCGGCGAGGACGGCTGGCACGAGCGCCGGCGCGCGTGGCGCGACCGGTGGAACGCATTCGAACGGCTGCTGGGGCGCGAGTCGCGCACGCTCGCGGGGGGCGCGGGGCTGAGCTTCGTCCTCGGCCCGCTCGCCGGCGTGGCCGCCGCCGGCCGCGTGGTCTCCCCACGCGCCAGCCTGCGCCTGCGCGACCGCATCACCGAGCGCATCGCGCCGCGCCCCGCGACGCGCCTCTCCGCCCTCCGCGAGGAGTGGGCCAAGCGGCAGTCGCAGCGCGGCAAGCCGGTGGGGTTCTCGCTCGACGAGTCCGTGGAGCGCGTCCTGGGCGTCCTCCGGAACATCGGGCTCACGCGCGACTTCGCGCCGTTCGTCATCGTGCTCGGCCATGGGTCGACGAGCCTCAACAATCCGCACGAATCGGCCCATGACTGCGGGGCCTGCGGCGGCCGCCGCGGCGGCGCGAACGCGCGGCTCTTCGCCGAGTTGGCCAACCGGCCCGACGTCCGCGCGGGGCTGCGGGCCCGCGGCATCGAGGTCCCCGACGACACGGTCTTCGTCGGCGGGCTGCACGACACGGCCGACGACCGGATCCAGCTGTTCGACCTCGGCGCGATCCCGTCGACGCACGATGCGCGCTTCGAGACGGTGTGCGTGATGCTCGAGCGCGCCCGCCGCGAGAGCGCGCGCGAGCGGGCGCGGCGGTTCGACGACGCGCCGCTCGGGCTGACGGCGGCCGCCGCGCTGCACCACGTGGAGGCACGGGCCTCGCACCTCGCCCAGCCGCGCCCCGAGTACGGCCACTGCACCAACGCGATCGCGGTGGTCGGGCGCCGGACGCTCACGCGCGGGCTGCACCTCGACCGGCGGCCGTTCCTCATCAGCTACGACCCCACGCAGGACGAGGGGGACCGCATCCTCGAGCGCATCCTCGCCGCCGTCGGGCCGGTCGGCGCCGGCATCAGCCTCGAGTACTACTTCTCCGCCGTCGACAACGAGCGCTTCGGCTGCGGGACCAAGCTCCCCCACAACGTCACGGGCCTCATCGGCGTGATGTCGGGACACCAGGGCGACCTGCGGACGGGCCTCCCGCTCCAGATGGTCGAGCTCCACGAACCCATGCGCCTCCTCCTGGTCGTCGAGGCGACGCCGGCGGCCCTGCTCGCCGTGGCCGGCCGCCAGGCGGAGGTCGCGGAGCTCGTGGTGAATCGATGGGTCCAGCTCGTGAGCGTGGACCCCGCGACCGGCGCCATGCACGAGTTCCGCGACGGCGGGTTCCATCCGTACGCCGCGGCCCCGGTGACGCTCCCCGTGGTGGAGCGGTCGGTGGACTGGCACGGTGCGACCCGCGACTTCGTTCCGCCGGCGCGCGTGCGCGCGGCGCTCGCCGACGCATGACCGACCCCGTCCACGTCGCCCTCGCGGTCGCGGTGGCCGCGCCGCTCGCCGCGGCGCTGCTGCTGGGGCTGCTCACGCTGACGCGCGAGGTGCGCCCGGGCGAGCGGCTCACCGTCGCGCTCGTCGAAGGCTCGCTCGTGCTCTCCCTCCTCGGGGCGGTCGCGGTCGCCCTGCGCTGGGGCGGCGTCGGGGGGCCGGCGGTCCGCGGCGAGGTGGTGTTCGGCGACTGGCTCCGGCTCGGCACCTACTTCATCCCCGCCGTCGCCCTCGTGGACCTCGCGTCGACGGCGATCGGGCTGCTCGGCGCGGTCCTCACCCTGCTCGTCGCACGCTTCTCGCGCACGTACCTGCACAAGGAGCCGGGCTTCCTCCGCTTCTTCGTCCTGCTCGCGCTCTTCGCGAGCGGGGTGCAGCTCGTGGCCTACGCCGGCGCGCTCGACGTGATGTTCGCGGGGTGGGAGCTCATCGGCATCTCCTCCGCGCTCTTCATCGGGTTCTTCCACGAGCGCGCCGAGCCCATCCGGTCGTCGGTGCGCGCGTTCGCGACCTACCGGCTCTGCGACGCCGGGTTCCTGATGGCGATGGTCGCGGTGCACGAGCTCCTCGGGACGACGCGCCTCTCGGCGCTCCCGCTCGCCCACGGCCTCCCCGCATGGGAGGGCGCCGTGCTCGGCCTCCTCGTGCTGCTCGCCGCGGCCGGCAAGTCGGCGATGCTCCCCTTCTCCGGGTGGCTGCCGCGCGCGATGGAGGGCCCGACGCCCTCGAGCGCGCTCTTCTACGGCGGCGTGTCGATCCACATGGGGCTCTACCTGCTCCTGCGGACCTTCCCGCTGCTGGATGCCTCGCCGGCGGTCGAGGGCGTGGGGGCGGCGCTCGGCGTCGCGACGGCGCTCTACGCCTCGGCGGTGGCCCGCACGCACGCCGACGCCAAGGGGGCGCTCGCGCACGCCACCCTCGCGCAGGTCGGCCTGATCCTGGCCGAGATCGCGCTGGGACTCACGACCCTCGCGACGGTGCACCTCACCTGCCACGCGCTGCTGCGCGCGTTCCAGTACCTGCGCGCACCCAACACCATCCATGACGCGCACCGGCTCGGGCATGCGGCCATCACGCACCCGCATCCCAGCGGGGCGCCGACCCGGCGTGCCCGTCGGCGCTACCTCGCGGCCGTCCACCGCCTGCGCCTCGAGGACCGGCTGGACGCGCTGGTGGCTCCCGTGCTGCGGCTCGCACGGTGGCTTGACGCGATCGACCGCCGCGCCCGCGGCGTGAGGGCGGAGGCGGCCCGATGATGACGGCGCATCCGGTGCCGCTCGCGGTCTGGCTGCTCGCCGCCGTCGTCGTGTCCCTGCCTGCCCTCGCGCGGGGCCGGGAGGGCGGCAGCACGCCGCTGCACCTCATCCTGCTCCTCTTGGCGGCGACGGCGGGGCGGGCGCCGGCCGCCTACGGCCTGGTGGCGCTCGGCACGGTCCTCCACGCCTGGGATGCGCGGCACGCGGGCCGCAGCGCGTGGGCGACGCTCGCCGCGGCGGGGCTCGCGACCGCGGCCGCCGGGGCCGCGATCGCGGGCGGCGGCGCGGCGGCCGGCTTCCTGCTCTCGACCCTCGCGATCGCCCTGCGCGCGGGATGCGTCCCGCTGCACGCGGGCCTCGCGACGCTCAGCGAGCGGGCCGCGCACCGCTACACCGAGGTGCTCGGCTCCAACGTCGTCGCCGTGTTCGTGCACGCCCGGTTCGCCGACGACATCGCGTTCGCACATGCGATCGCACCGGCGATCGTGCTCCTGGGCGCCGCGATGACGCTGCTCCCCGGCCTCGTCGCGCTCGTCCAGCCCGACCTCCGGCAGTTCCTGCGGTCCGCCGCCGTCATGCACGGCGGGATGGTGGTCGCGGCGATCGGTGCGAGCGGCCGCGGGCACGCCGCCGCGGCGGTCATGGTGGTGGTGACCACGGCCCTCGCGGTCGGCGGCCTCGCGCTGCTCGTGCAGGCGCTCGAGGCCCGCGCCGGGACGGTGCGGCTCGATGGCGGTCCCGGCGGCCGCGTCCAGGCCTTCCCGCGCCTCGCTGCCGGCTTCGCGATCTTCGGTGCCGCGGGCGTCGCCATGCCGGGGACCGCCGGCTTCATCGCGGACGACCTCATGCTCCATGCCCTCTGGAGCGAGAGCGTGCCGGCGACCGTCATGATCATCCTCGGCGCGGCCGCGCTCGCGATCGCGACGCTGCGAGCGTACGCTGCCGCCTTCCTCGGGCCGCGCCGCCCGACGCCGGCCCCCGACCTCCTGCCGCGCGAGCGCGCCGTGACGGTGCTGCTCCTGCTGCTCCTCCTGGCCCTTGGCCTCGTCCCCGGCGCGCTCCTCGCGCCCGTGGACGCCTTCCTCAGCTCCGGGACCCCCGCATGATCCGCCGCACCCCGATGCCGGACCCCGCTCCGCTGCCCCTGCCGCCTCCGCGCGCCACGTGGCGCGAGGACGTGCCGGCCGCGATCGTCATCTTCCTCATCGCCGTCCCGCTCTGCCTCGGCATCGCGCTCGCATCCGGCGCGCCGCTCATGTCGGGGATCATCGCGGGCGTCGTCGGCGGGCTGGTCGCGGGCGCGCTCTCCGGATCGTCGCTCATGGTGTCGGGCCCTGCGGCCGGGCTCGCCGCGGTCGTGGCCGGCGGCATCGGGGACGTCGGCACCTTCGAGGCCTTCCTCACCGCCGTCGTGCTCGCCGGCCTGCTGCAGCTCCTGCTGGGCGCCCTGCGCACGGGGTTCATCGCGTACTACTTCCCCACCGCCGTGATCCGCGGCATGACCGCCGCGATCGGCGTCATCCTCATCCTCAAGCAGATCCCGCACGCCCTCGGCTACGACGTCGACGCGATGGGCGACGAGGCGTTCCTGCAGGCGAACGCGGAGAACACGTTCAGCGCGGTCCTCCATGCGCTGCGGGCGTTCGAGCCGGGGGCGGTGGTCATCAGCCTCGTCTCGCTCGGCCTGCTCGTCCTCTGGCGCCGCACCCGGCTGCGCGACCTGCGCTGGCTGCCGGCACCGCTGGTCGTCGTGCTCGTCGGGATCGCGCTGAACGCGCTCTTCCCGGCGGTGGCGCCCGCGTACGTCCTCGAGGCCTCGCATCTCGTCTCGCTCCCAGTCCTGGCCGGCTCCTCCACGTTCCTCAGCGAGATCCACCTCCCCGACTTCACGGCGCTCGCGCGCCCGGCGACCTGGCAGCTCGCCGCGATCCTCGCCATCGTGGCCTCGCTCGAGACGCTGCTCAGCCTCGAGGCGACCGACCGCCTCGACCCGACCAAGCGTGAGGTCTCGACCGACCGCGAGCTGCTGGCGCAGGGCACGGCGAACGTCGCGTCGGGGCTCCTCGGCGGGCTGCCGATCGCGGGCGTCGTGGTGCGGTCGGCGGCGAACGTCGAGGCCGGCGCGCTGTCGCGGCGCTCGGCGATGCTGCACGGCGCGCTGCTGCTCATGGCGGTGCTCGCGGCGCCGCGGTTGCTGAACCTGATCCCCCTGGCGGCCATCGCCGCGATCCTGATCCACCTGGGGCTCGGGCTCGCCAACGTGCGCGTGGCGCGCGAGGAATGGGCGCTCGGCCGGTCGCATGCGATCCCGTTCGCCGTGACGGTCGCGGCCATCGTCCTCACCGACCTGCTGGTGGGGATCCTGATCGGGCTCACGGTCGGCGTGTTCTTCATCCTGCGCGACCACCTGAAGAGCCCGCCCTTCACCGAGGTGAGCCCGAAGGGGGCGGTGCTGCGCCGCCTCCAGCTGCACGACAACGTGAACTTCCTCCACCGCGCGGCCGTCGTGACCGAGCTCCAGTCGGTGCGCGACGGCAGCCGGCTCGAGATCGACGGGCGCGCGACCCGGCGGATCGACGCCGACGTGCTGGAGGTGCTGCTCAACTTCCGCGAGACCGCGCGCGCGCGGTCCATCGATTATCGTCTCGTGGGGATCGCGGAACCCGCGCCGGCCCCGGCGGCCGAGGCACCGACGCCGCCGCTCGCGCGTTCAGCCGACACGGTCCCCACTCCCGTTCCCTGACCCTGACCGAACCCCCTCATGCAGAACCTCCAGAAGCTGTTCGAGCACAACCGCCGCTGGGCGGCCGAGATGATCTCGATCGATGCCGAGTTCTTCAAGCGCACCGAGGCGAGCCAGGAGCCGCACTTCCTGTTCATCGGCTGTTCCGACAGCCGCGTGCCGACGGACCGGATGACGGGCGCGCTCCCCGGCGAGATGTTCGTGCACCGCAACATCGGCAACCAGGTCTGGAGCACGGACCTGAACCTGCTCAGCGTGCTGCATTACGCGATCCACGTGCTCGACGTGCCGCACGTGATCGTGTGCGGGCACTCGAACTGCGGCGCCCTCAAGGCGGCGATGGGGCCGGCGTCGAACGGGATGGTCGACCACTGGCTGAGCGACATCCGCAACACGATCAATTGGCACAAGGACGAGCTGGAGGCGATCGCGGATCCGAAGGCGCGGCTGGCGCGCCTGTCCGAGTTGAACGTGCTCCAGCAGGTGGGGATCCTGAGCCGCACGCCGACGGTGCGGGATGCGTGGGCGCGCGGCAAGCGGCCGATGCTCCACGGCTGGGTGTACGACATCGCGTCGGGGCTGATCCAGAACGTGGTCGAGTGCGTGGACTCCGTGAAGAAGGCCGAGGAGATGCTGCCGCACAACTGACGCAGCGGGCAGATGGCGGATGGCGGATGGCCGTGAACGACGATGCGGGGGCCGGGACTTCGAGTCCCGACCCCCGCATCAGCGTGCTGCCTACTGCCTGCTGCCTTCCGCCTTCTGCCTCAGTACATCCCGCCCATGCCACCGCCCGGCGCGGCCGGCGCGGCGGCTTCCTTCTCCTTCTTCTCCACGATGAGGGCTTCCGTGGTGAGGAGGAGCGAGGCGATCGACGCGGCGTTCTGGAGCGCCGTGCGGGTCACCTTGGTCGGGTCGATCACGCCGGCGAGGACGAGGTCCTCGTAGGTGTCGGAGAACGCGTTGTAGCCGAAGTTCTTGTCCTTCGAGGCGCGGACCTTCTCGACGACGATCGAGCCTTCGCCGCCCGCGTTCTGCACGATCATGCGGATCGGCTCCTCGATGGCGCGCTTGATGATGTCGACGCCGATCTGCTCGTCGGCCTCGAGCTTGAGGCCCTTGAGCGCGGCCTGGGCGCGGATGAGCGCCACGCCGCCGCCCGGGACGATCCCCTCCTCGACGGCCGCGCGGGTCGCGTGCAGCGCGTCCTCGACGCGGGCCTTCTTCTCCTTCATCTCGCTCTCGGTCGCGGCGCCGACGTTGATCACCGCCACGCCGCCGGCGAGCTTCGCCTTGCGCTCCTGGAGCTTCTCCTTGTCGTAGTCGCTGGTCGACTTCTCGATCGCGACCTCGATCTCCTTGATGCGGCCCTTGATCTTGTCCTCGTCCCCGAAGCCGTCGATGACGGTCGTGTTGTCCTTGTCGATGACGATGCGCTTGGCGCGGCCGAGGTCGGAGAGCACGGCGTTCTCGAGCTTGAAGCCGACCTCCTCGGAGATGACGTTGCCCTTGGTGAGGACCGCGATGTCCTCGAGCATCGCCTTGCGGCGGTCGCCGAAGCCCGGGGCCTTCACGGCCGCGACGCGGAGCGTGCCGCGGAGCTTGTTCACCACGAGGGTGGCGAGCGCCTCGCCCTCGATGTCCTCGGCGATGATGAGGAGGGGCTTGCCCGTCTGCGCGACCTTCTCGAGGACCGGGAGCAGGTCCTTCATCGAGGAGATCTTCTTGTCGTGGATGAGGATGTGCGCGTCCTCGAGGACCGCCTCCATCTTCTCCGGGTCGGTGATGAAGTACGGCGAGAGGTAGCCGCGGTCGAACTGCATGCCGTCGACCGTCTCGAGCGTCGTCTCGAGGC
>CAZPJF010000081.1:0-11498 GCA_964586095.1 uncultured Gemmatimonas sp.
CCCGCGCGCACGATGGTGCGCCCGAGCCCGTGACCCTGCAGGTCGTCACGCACCGCGAGCGGTCCCATCCAGCCCTCGCGGCCGGAGACGTGCGCGAGGTTGAAGGCGGCGATCTTCCCGAGGCCGTCGCGCCAGAGCATCGCGCCCTTCGCGGACCCCTCGATCGCGAAGCGCCAGATCACCGGGTTGAGCGGCGGCACGCGCACGCCGGCCATCCCGTCGCGGCGGTAGCGCTCGCTGAACGCGTCGCTGAAGAGGACGTTGAGCGCGGGCAGGTCGTCCGGCCGGATGGGGAACGGCCCCGTGATGCGCTGCGCGACGTCGGTCACGCGGCGTTCCCCGCCGGCTCGAGCGGCGCGTCGGTGGGCGATTCGGGCCGCGTCACGACGGCGGCCCCCGTGCGCTCGTCGAACCCGACCGCGATGACGCGGTCGAGGCCGTCGCGCACGCCCTCGATGTGCGTGATGACGATCACCTGCTCGAACCGGTCGTGCAGGCCGCGCAGCAGCGCGATCACGTTCTGCCGGCGCACCTCGTCCAGCGAGCCGAAGACCTCGTCGAGCACGAGCAGCGAGAAGGCCTGGCCCGCGCGGTCGGCGATCATCTGCGAGATCGCGAGCCGCAGCACGAGATTCGCGATGTCCTCCTCGCCGCCCGAGATCACCGGCTTGGGGACGCCCTCCTCGAGCACCAGCAGGCGGTACTTGTCGTCGAGCTCCAGCTCGGTGTAGCGCGCGTCGGTGAGCTCGGTCAGGAAGTTCGACGCGATCTCGGAGACCTCGGGGCGGAGCTGGAAGTTGAGGTCGGTGCGGAGGTCGGAGTACGCGCGGTGCAGCTCGTCGTGCAGCCGGCGGTCCTGCTCGAGCGCCTCGACCTTCTCCGCCAGCCGGTCGTACTCGGCGCGGGCCTCGGCGGCGCGGGCCGCGGACCCGAGCGCCACGTCGCGCGCGGCGCGGGCGCCTGCCGCCGCGCGCGACGCCTCGGCATACGCCGCCGCCACCTCGTCGTGCAGCCGCCGGAGCGCGGCGTACTCCTCCTCGGGGTACCGCAGCTCCGCGAGCCGTGCCTCGGCCACCGCGCGGCGCTCGGCGAGCGCACCGCGCTGGCGCGCGAGCGACTCCTGCTCCCGCAGCAGCGCCGGCTCGCGCTCCACCTTCATCGACAGCCGGTTGGCGAGCGTCGAGGACTCGGCGAGCCGCGCGTGCTCGGCCTCGAGCGCCCGGTGCGCGGCCTCGTCGTAGCCGCCCGGGATCCGCGCGAGCTCCGCGGTCGCCGCCTCGAGCCGCGCCGCCTTCGCCGCGAGGTCGCGCGTGACCTGCGTGAGCTGCGCCACCGCCGACTGCACCTTGGCGAGCTTCCGCTCCGACTGCCCGACCTCCTCCTGCAGCCGCTCGCGCAGCTCGTCGAGGTGCGCGATGTCGGCGGGCATGGCCGCCACCTGCTCCACGCGGGACCGGAAATAGGTGCCGTCGGCCTCGAGCGTCTCCAGCTGGCGTTCGATCACGTCGAGCACGTCGCGGTAGTGCGCGCCGAGGGGACGCGTGCAGGTGGGGCAGGCGCCCTCCTCGCCGAGCTGGAGGAGCTTGTCGCGCTGGTCCCGCAGCTCCGCGTACTGCGTGCGGAGCGCGCGCAGCCGCGTCTCGACCTCCTGCCGCTCGCGGACCCATTCGGTGCGCCGCGCCTCCAGCTTCCCCTGCGCGTCCTCCAGCGCCCGGCGGCGCTGCTCCAGCTCGACCGTGACCTCCTCCTCCTGCGCCGGCGCCGTCGCGAGCCGCTCGCGCTGCTCGGTGAGCGCGCCGACCTCGCCGCCCAACGCGGCCTGCGTCTCGAGGAGCGCACGCCGGCGCCCGTCGTGCACCGCCAGCGCCCGCATCGCCTCGAGCCGCTCCTGCGCCTGCTCGAAGGCGGCGACGTCGGGGAGGAGGGGCTGCAGCGCGTCGCGGGCCTCGCGCACCTGCGCGAGCTCGGCGGCCAGCCGCTCCGCCGCCCGCCCGAGCGCGACCGCCTCGCCGTCGACCGCGGCGAGCTCGGTCTCGAGGCGCTGGCGCTCGTCGCGGCCCGTCTGCGCGGCGAGCCAGCGCGGCGCGACGGACTCGAGCGCCTCCCGGGTCTCCGCCTCGAGCCGGTCGGCCTCGCGCGCCGCGGCGGTGGTGGCCTCCACGACCGTGCGCGCCTCGCGCTCCTGCTGCGCCACGGCATCCCGGTCGGGCATCCCGGCGCGGAGCCCCGCCACCTCGCTCGCGAGCTCCTTCCGGCGCGTCGCGCAGAGCTCCTGGGCCACGCGCAGCCGCTCGTAGCCGAGCACGCGCGAGAGGAACTGGGCCCGCTCGCTCGCCGAGAGCGCCTGCATCACGGCGAGCTCCTTCTGCCCCGTGAAGTAGGTGTTGAAGAACTCGGTCCGCGTCATGCCGAGGCGCCGCTGCAGCATCTCGGCGACGGTGGTGACCGAGTTCGCGATGGGCGCCTCGCCGCCGTCGAGGTAGAGCTCGGCCATCGAGAGCCCGCGCACCACGCGGTAGCGGTGCCCCGCGAGCTCGAACTCGAGCTCCACGCGCACCGGCGCGCGCGGCCCGGCGCGGTGGAACCGCAGTGATTCGTTGCCGCCGCGCACGGTGTTCCCGCCGTACAGCGCCCACGCGATCGCCTCGAGGATCGTCGACTTCCCCGCCCCGTTGGGCCCGATGATGCCGATGAGCCCCGTATCGAACTCGATGTCCGAGTCCGCGTGCTGCCGGAAGTTCGTGAGCCGCAGCCGCGCCAGCCTCATGCGTCGGCCCCGGGCAACTCGCGCACGGGCTCGGCGCGTTCGGCCTCCTCGAGGTAGCGCAGCCCGAGCGCCACCAGCTCGTCGCGCTCGACGCCGGCGGCGACCGGCCGCGCGCGCAGCGCGTCGCGCAGCGTCTCGGCGAGCGAGGGCCGCCGGCCCGGCGAGCCGGAGGACTGCCGCCGCACCAGTTCGGGGCGCCGCATGTCGAGGTGGAAGTGCAGCGCGCGCCGCTGCAGCTCGCGCAACGCCTTGTGGTCGAGCTCGCGCGCGATGTGCCGCGGCACGTTCCGCGCGAGGAGCCGCACGACCTTGCCGTCGATCCCGCCGGCGATCCGGCCCACCGCGTGCTGGATGGCCGCGTCGAGGTCCGCGGCGCTCATGCCGCGCCCCTCGACCGGCGGGAGGTCGAGCACCGGCCGGCTCGGCGGCAGCGGGTGGAAGGTCTGCTTCCCCGTGCGCAGGTCGCGCTCGATCATCCCCTTGCCCGGGAGCTTCGCCGCCTTCTCCTCCGCCAGCTCGCCCCACGGGTTGGAGCTCGTGTACTCGAGCGAGCCCGAGTAGTAGACGTGGTCCGCGATGCGCTTGTAGACGTGGTAGTGCCCGAGCGCGACGTAGTCCCACCCGGTGCGCGTGAGCTCCTCGAGCGGGATCTGCAGCGCCGCGCGGTCGGTCTCGTCCGCGTTCGGGAGCGCGCCCTTCACCTCGCCGTGCAGGAGCAGCACGTTGTAGCGCGCCGCCGGGTCGGGCGAGAGGTCGACCGTGCCCGGCGGGAGGTCGGGGACCGCGAGCACCGAGAGCCCGAGGTGCGGGAAGTGGATCCGCCGCGGCTCCCGGTCGGCGACGTGGATCGGGAGCGCCGGCAGCTCGAGCGCTTCGCCCGTCGCTGCCGCCGCGCCGGCCTCGGCGGGCCCGGACGCGGCGCGCCCGTCACCCCCCTCCCCGCGCGCGGAGAACCCCTGCTCGAACAGCCGCAGGATGCAGATGGTCTCCGTGGAGCGCGGCATGTCGTGGTTGCCCGCCACGATCACCACGTGCGTCCGCGGCAGCGCCTCGACGAGCCGAGCGAACTGGCGGAACGCGTGGAGGATCGCCGTGTTGGTCGGCCGCACCGTGTGGAACACGTCGCCGCCGACGAGGATCACGTCCGGGGCGAGCTGGATCAGCTTGTCGACCGCGCGCGCGAACGCCTGCGCGACGTCCGCTTCGCGCTGGTTGATGCCGGCCGGCGTCTGCCGCTGGAACTGGCGGAAGCCGAGGTGGAGGTCGCTGAGGTGGACGAGGCGCACGCGACGGGAATCTACCCGTACGGATCATCCGTCGCCGGGACGCGCAGCGGGGCCGGGCCGCGTCGCCCCGCCACCTCCGGCGTCGCCCGTTTCCGGAGCTGCGCCTTGAAGAACGCCTTCACATCGTCCGGCCGCGCCTGCAGCGTCCGGTTCCGTGCGCGGAGCACGCCGTCCTCGTCCTCGCCGTGCAGCGCCAGCGTGTCCTGCACCCAGCCGAGCGTGACCGCGGGGTCGAGCCGCCGCAGCGCCTTCACCACCGACTCCTCGAGCGTCACCTCCGCCGCCTGCGGGAAGCGCTCCACGCCCTCGCGCCCCGTGAGCACGGCGGGCCGCGGGAAGCGGACGAAGATCGGCTGGCCGAAGTGCGGGTGCCGCACCATCAGCTGGCCCTTCTCGAGCGTCGCGAGGCGCGCCTTGGTGGCCGGCGCGAGCGTCTGGTAGCCGGGGGTCGCGAGCTCGTCGGGGTCCATCCGGCCGTAGAGCGTCGTCCCGCTGTTCCCCACGACGCGCCGGTGCACCTGCGAGCGGAACTGCTGCGCGCCGAAGAGCACGAGCCCCAGGTACCGCCCCCGCTCCGCGATGTCCAGCAGCATCTTCCGCACGTACGTGTCCGGTCCGTCGGCCGGCGCGTACTTGTTGAGCTCGTCGACGAACACGACGACCTGCTCCACGCCGAGCTGCCGCTTCTCGAGGTGCTCGCGCAGCTGCGAGACGACGCGCGCGAAGACGAGGTCCTGGGCGTCCTCCTCGAGGTTCGCGACGTCGATCACGTAGACGGTCCGGTCCTCGAACCCCTCCTTGAACGGGAGGTCGCTCACCAGCCCGTCGTCCGTGACGAGCCCCCGGCAGCGCGTCGAGATGTTGGTGAGCCGGTTCCGCACCTTGCGGATCGTCGCGATGTGGTGCGTGCGCCAGACGTCGGCGTTGCGCCCCTCCATCGCGCGGAGCAGGTCGCGGAACCACTGCTCGAGGTCGGTGAACGACCGCACCTCGTGCGCGCGCTCGAGCAGCGGGTCGCTGAAGGGGACGTCGAGCACGCGCTCCTTGATGAAGTCGATCAGCGCGTCGGCCTTGGCGTCCACGTCGTCCTTGTTGAGCAGCACCTCGGCGTACTGCAGCGTCTCCCGCAGTCCCCAGGTGAGGGGCTGCACGTCGTCCTGCAGCGCGTCGTTGCTGCGCAGCGTGGCGAGCTGCCCGCCCTTGGCCGACCAGGGCGCGAAGTAACGCACCCGCTCGAACGGCCGCGCGGGGACGCCGAGCACGTCGTACATCGCGCGGTCCTCGTCCGGGAGCGCGCTCGCGGGCTGGTCGAGGAAGCAGAGGTCCGGCCCCTTCACGTTGAAGCAGACCGCCGCGACGCGCCCCTTGGATGCGGGGAAGTGCGCGAAGATGCTCGCGAGCAGCCACTCCACCGCGCTCGTCTTCGTCGCGAGGCCGCTCACGCCGCTGATCGAGAGGTGCGCCGCCTCGGGGCCGAGGAGGAAGTCGGCGTCGAGGTGGATCGCCGCCTCGGTGCCGCCGGCGCGGTAGAGCCCCACGGGGATCCCCCGCGGTGCGCTGCCGCCCACGTACGCATCCATGCGCAGCGCCACCTGCACGTCCGCCTCGCTGGCCAGGTGCACGGTCCCCATCGGCACCGGCTGCAGCGGCTCCTCGGGCATGTGGCGCAGCACCGCGGCGGTGTAGAGCCGGATCTCGGTGCGCTCCGTGGGCGCCCCGGCGCTCGCGCCCGGCTCGCCGTCGGCGCCGAGGACGTCGTGCAGCGGCGTCTGCAGGTCGGTGTAGCCGAACCCCTCGGTGACCACGCCGTACGCCACCGGCAGCACCCCGTTCACCGGCCGCGGCGAGGCGACGCGCACGATGGTGCCGATCCCGACCGGCGCGTCGAGCGCGGTCCAGAAGTGGAACTCGTGCGGCGTGTTGGGGCGTCGCTCGGTGGCGACGACCCGGCCGAGGATGGCGTGCGGGTCGGTGGTCATCGGAGGAGGGCCGAAAGGTACTGCTCGCACTCGCGGATGCCGTAGGCCATCACGTCCCAGCGGGCGTCGGGCAGCGCCACCGGCGTGCGCTCGGCGAGCAGCCAGCGGCTCACCTCGTCGGCGCGCGCGGTGATGCCGGGGGTGAGCGCGACCTCGATGCGGACCAGGCCGAAGAGGGGCGCCCGGCCGTGCGGGTCGCGCAGGCGGAGGTACCAGCTCGCGACGGGATGGCGCCGCGGCGACGACAGCGTGACGGCCGTGGTGCGCTCCCCCTCGCCGAGCCCGAGCACGAGCGGGAGCGAGCGCTCGTCGGCGTAGAGCGTCCGGTGCGACTTGATTACGCCCACGGCGAGGTCGCTCCGGGCGCCGGGCTCGCTCGCGCTGATCCCCCCGTCCACGAGCAGCGGCCCGTTCCCCCGCTCGACCCACGCCGCGAGGAGCGCGAGCTCGGCCGCCTCGCGCTGGCGCTGCACCGCCGTCACGGCCAGCGCCGCGAGCTCCTGCGGGTGCACCGCCCCCTGCGGCTCGGCGCGCGTGTCCACGACCGCGATCCGCGCGGCGAGCCGCGCGAGCAACGCCGGGTCGACCAGCGCCTTCGGCAGGAACAGCGCCTGCTCGGACCGCGCCCCTTCCCACACCTGCGGCCGCCGGTCGACCCGGCGCCGCACGGCGGCCGCGACCGACCCATGCACCAGCGGCACGAGTCCGTGGTGCGCCACCACACGCGAGTGCTGGATGCCGTCGAGGAACGCGGCGAACCCGACCGCCGGCGCGCCCGGCACCCGGCGCGCGGCGATCGCGGCGCCCTCCAGCGGTGTCGCCCGCTCGATGCGCGCCGGCTCCTCGGCCGTGCGCTGCGCCTCGAGGCTCGGCCCCTCCGCCTGGATGCCGAGTCCGCAGTCGCGGAGGGCGCGGAGCGCGGAACGGAGGCCGGTGCCGGTCATCGCGAGCATCCTAGCCCGCGCCGCGGGGCCCAACAAGGCGCGCCAGGCCCCATCACATCGTGCGGGCGCGCGATCGGCGAGTGCTTGCCGCCCCCGACGCGCGACCATAGGTTGGCCGCATGCGTCGCACCGCGCTCCTCGCAGGGCTCCTCCTCCCCATCGCGGCGTGCGAGAAGGCACCCGCGCCGGCTCCCGCGGCCCCGCCCGTGCCGCTCACCGAGGTCTCGTCCGCCTCGACCGTGCTCTTCCAGGTCTTCGGGCCGGGCACCGAGCCGCGCCTCACGCCGCTTGCGATCGTGAACGGCGGGAAGCTCTCCGCCATCACGCTCGACCGCGAGGGGTGGCAGCTGCTCGACTCGCTCTTCTTCCGCCCGGGCGCGGTGCTGCCGATCTACCGCGACGGGGCGCAGGTGGGCGAGGTGGAGATCACGCGCGGGATGTGGAGCGCGGACGACGGGGCGCTCTACTCGCTCCCCGGCTGCCGCGACGTGGTGCCCCAGGCGATGGGACGCCTGCAGAAGGTCGGCCGCATCGACGCGAGCGTCGAGTACATCGCGTCGACCACGCCGCTCGCGCAGACCCGGGAGGGGCGCGAGGCCCCGCGCGACCCCATGGCGCCGGCCCGCACGCTGGCGAACGCCATCGCGGCGGCCTCCGACGTGGGGAACGAGGAGCTGAGCGGCCTCGAGTTCATCGCCCGCTGGCTGCGGACCGGCGCCGGAGCGACCGGGCACACGCTGCTCGCGACCTACGTCGACCCGCAGGCCGGCGACGCGGGGGCGGGCACCGGCCACAGCGTCAGCCTCCTCGCGCTCGCGGAGGACTCCGCCAAGTCGCTCACGACGAGCTACCAGCATGTGTCGAGCGGCGAGGGACGCACGGTGGAGTTCCAGCGGCTCATGAACCACGCCGACTTCGACGGCGACGGGGTGGACGAGGTCGTGCTCCAGCGCTGGCGCTACGCCGGCGTGCCGGAGCTCGTGGTGCTCCGGTTCGCGCAGGGGAAGTGGCGCGAGAGCTTCCGGGTGAGCGAGAACTGGTGCCTCGACGCCCCGGCGTCGCCCTGAGTCAGTCCACGCCCATGTCCCACGCCTGCTCCAGGTCCGCCTTGGAGTAGGCGCGGAAGGCCGTGAGCGTCGTCGTCTTCACGAGGCCCGGCACCGTCGGGAACCGCTCGGTCACGATCTGCGCGATCTGCTCGTACTCCTTCACCTTCACGATCGCGATCAGGTCCCACTCGCCGGAGACCGAGTAGACGTCCGTGACGCCCTCGATGCCGGCGAGCGCGGCCGCGCACTTGGGGATGAGCCGCGGCTCGGCGTTGACGAGGACGATGGTCGTGATCATGGCCCGGAAGGGAACGGAGGGACGTTGAGCAGCCAGAGGCCCGCGAGGCGCGAGCGCCCGTCGACCTCGACCAGCAGGTCGCGCGCCACGCGCAGCGCGCGGGCCGCACGCTGCGGCCCGATGCGGAAGTGTATCGTCCGCTCCGCCTTGTCGGCTACCGCCCGGATCGGCGTCTCGAACTCGAGCGCCTCGACGCCCGCCCCCGCGTCGCGCGCCGGCACGCGCAGCCGGGCGGTCCCCGCCGCGGCCGGCGGCGCCAGCGTCGCCACGGTCCGCACGTCGGGCCAGACCGCCACCTCGACCGCGGCCAGGCGGCCGCCACTGAGCTCGAAGGTGAGCCACGAGCCGTCCGAGCCCTCGAGGTCGACCTGGCCGTTCAAGCCCTCGCTCACGCTCGCCGGGCGCAGCATCGCGCAGAGGATGTCCGTGTCGGCGTCCCAGCGATACTCGACCGGCGGCAGTTCCGCCTCGCCGATCTCCTCCACGCGCACGTCGAGCGACACGATGACCTCCGGGTCAGGGTGCCGCGACACTACCGTCCGGTGCCTGCGGCCCCGTCAGCGATAATCTGCGGAGCGGGCCACCGGAGCGCATCAGGGAATCGCCCGGCGTGTCGCGCGCACGTCCGGCCGCCGCCGTCGGTCGCCCTCGACCGTCGTCAGCCGCCGAGCCGCTCCGCGAGCGCCGCCACGCGACGGCAGGCCTCGATCACCTGCGACCGCTCCGCGGCATACGAGATCCGCACCCAGTCGGGGGTCCGGAACGCCGAGCCGGGGACGATCGCCACGCCGTGCTCCTCGAGGAGCGTCCCGCAGAAGGCCGCGCCGGCGTCCGGGCCCTGCCCCGGCACCTTGAGGTAGAAATAGAAGGCACCCGCCGGCTCGAGCACCGCCAGCGCCGAGGAGGCGCGGAGGATCGGCAGCGCGGCGTCGCGCCGCGCCTTGAACTCCGCGACCATCCGGCGGACCGCCTGCTCCACCGGATCGCCCAACGTGAGCGCGGCCAGCGCCGCGTGCTGCGACACGGTCGCCGCGTTGCTCGTGGTGTGCGACTGGAAGGCGTTCATGGCCTTGGAGAGGGCCGGCGGCGCGATCGTCCAGCCGATCCGCCAGCCGGTCATCGCGTACGCCTTCGCGACGCCGTTCACGACGACGAGGTGGTCGCGCCGCGCCGCCAGGTCGAGCGCCCCCGCCGCGGGCGCGTCGTAGGCGATCCGCACGTAGATCTCGTCGCTGATCACCCACCAGCCCCGCTCGGCGGCGAGGTCGAGGATCGCGCGCAGTTCGTCGGGCGAGTAGACCGAGCCCGTGGGGTTGCTCGGCGAGTTGAGCATGAGCCCGCGCGTGCGCGGCGTGGCCTGCCGGGCCAGGCGCTCCGGATCCACCTTGAAGCCGCGCGCCGGGTCGCCATGCACCTCCACCACCGAGGCGCGCGCGAGCGTCACCATCTCGTAGTAGCTGGTCCAGCTGGGCGTGGGGACGAGCACCTCGTCCCCCGGGCCGAAGAGGCAGACGCACGCGTTGTAGAGCGACTGCTTGCTGCCGTTGGAGACCACGACCTCCGCCGCCGTGACCTTCCCCTCGCCGCGGTAGCGCGCGTTGGCCTCGGCTGCGATCGCCTCGCGGAGCGGGAGGATCCCCTCCACCGCGGTGTAGCGGGTGGCGCCCGCGTCGAGCGCCGCCTTCGCGGCGTCGCGGATCGCGGCCGGCGTGTCGAAGTCGGGCTCCCCGGCCCCGAGGTCGATCACCTCGCGTCCCGCCGCCTTGAGCGCCTTCGCCCGCTGCGAGACGGCGATGGTGGCCGATTCCCGCAGCGCGGCGATGTTCGCCGACGGATGGAACGCGCGTGGTGCGGGCACGATGAGTCCTCCTCGGTGGGGCGAGGGTGGGGAGACGCCAGCGATGGGATGGGTTCGGCCGCGGGTGGGGGGCGGCTATATTTCCCGCTCGCGAACGATAACTCCCGCGCCCACGGGCGCGCCATTGAAAACCGAGGGTCCCGCAGTGACCGCTTCCGAGCGCGCGACGGCCGGCGCCGTCCGCTCCGCCCATGTGGCGTACTTCCTTCCTCCCGACTGGAGCCGCGTCGCCCGACTCGCGGCCCCCGCGCTCGAGCGTGCACCGCGTGACGCCTCCGCTCCCCAGCTCCTGATCCTCGTCCCGGACGCCGGCGCCGCCGTCGCCCTCGCGCGCGCGCTCGCCGCGCTCCCGGTGGCGCGCGGGCACCGCGTGGTGGCCGCGACGAGCGCCGCGCGCGCCAAGCGGCTCCTCGCCGCCGGCCAGGCGCCGGTGGTGATCGGCCCCTGCGCGGCCCTCGCCCCGGCCCTCGCCGCCTCGGTGCTCAAGCTCGACCAGGTCGCCACCGTCGTCTTCGCCTCCGCCGACGAGCTCGATGCCGACGACGCCGATCTCGCGGCGCTCCTCACCGAGGTGCCGCGCGGCGCCGCGCGCCTCCTCACCGCCCTCGATGCCACTCCGGGCGTGGAGACGCTCCTCGAGCGGCACCTCCACAAGGCCCGTCGCGTCACCGAGGACCTCGCGCCCGCGGACTCGCAGGCCTCCGTCGCCAACGTGCGCTACCTCAGCGTCTCCGGCTCGCCGGCGGAGGCCCTCGCCGCCGTGCTCGACGAGGTCGATGCCCCCTCGGCGGTCGTCCTCGCCGCGGACACCGCCCTGGCCGACGAGGCGCGCGGGGTCCTCCGGGCCATCGGTCATGGTGACGACGTGCTCGCGCGCGTGAGCGACGGCGAGGTCCCGCCGAACACGACGCTCGTCGTCCTGCTGGGCGTCCCCACGGGCTCGGTGTGGGGCGACGTGGTCGCGGCCAAGCCGGCGCAGGTCGTCGCGCTCATCGCCCCACGGCAGCGCGCAGCGCTGCAGCGGCTCGTGGGCGCGACGCCCATCGCGCCGTTCGCGGCGCGCGCCGCCGTGCTCAAGGCGCGGGCGGCCGAGGCGCGCCGGCGCGCCGAACTGCGCGACGTGCTGGTCGCGGGCGTGCCCTCGCGCGAGGTCCTCGCGCTCGAGCCCCTGCTCGGCGAGTTCGACGGGCTCGAGATCGCCGCGGCGGCCCTCGCGCTGCTCGACCGCGCGCGCGGCGAGAAGGACGAGGCGGTGAAGGCGGCCGAGGCGCGGCTGCGCGCGGCCATGAAGGAGGCGCCGGCCCGTGACGAGGAGAT